>QNBL01000043.1 GCA_003641695.1 Spirochaetota bacterium | reverse complement strand
TTATTCCATTTCAAGAGTGATCAATGAATTGTTCCCTGTTGATTATTTGATTGTTTCTTCTGGATCTGGTATTTATTCAATGAAAACAAATGAACTAATATATAAGACTTCAATTCCCCCTGAAGATGTTTCATCAATTTGTAAATATTTGCTTAAATTAGGTTGTGATTTTGTTATACATGAACCGCTTCCCGATAACCATTATTTCTACTATCAAAGAACCAGCAAAACAAATGCGGATTTCGAAAAAAGACTTAAGTTCTATCCTGATTTTGGTAAAAAACTGGATATTTCAAAAACTTTATCAAAACACGTTTCTCAGTTTTTAATTGTGGATAAACCAGGCAGTACTCTTTTTAAGAAAATAGAACAAACGCTTACTAATTTTACAATTATAAGGACAACATCACCTTTAGATCATAAATCGTCCTGGATTGAAATATTCCCGAAAGGTACAGACAAGGGGAGTACCTTAAAATATCTGGCCGATCTTAAAGGAGTAGATTCGGTAAATGTATTTACCATAGGAAATGATTATAATGATACCCATATGCTTCGATGGGCAGGTAGTTCTTTTGTTGTTGAGAATGCTCCGTCCCCGTTAAAAGAAGAGTTTTATACTGTTTCCAGCAATGATAACGATGGTTTTACTGAGGCGATCAATATTTGGCTGTCAGGGCTAAAGCTTTGAAAGTGATCCTGGGGGCATTAAAAGAAGAAATAAGTGCTTTCATCTGTAAGTTAAGTGGTCTTCATACTTTTGAATGGAAAGGGAGGACGCTTTATGAAGGATTGATTTCTGACGAGAAGTGTGTTGTCACCTGGACCGGAGTAGGGAAGGTTTATGCAGCTATGACGGTTCAGCATATGATAGACACCTATTCGCCTGATTTGTTATTTTTTATCGGTATAGCTGGAGCTGTTACAGAGGACCTTAAAATAGGTGATATGGTTGTTGCAGAGGATTGTGTTTTTTATGATATGGACATAACCGAGTACGGGTTCGCTCCCGGGGAGTTACCGAGTCCTCATAATAGAGAATCTGTAAGGTTTTTCCCAATGGCTAAAAGCCTTGTGGAGAAAGCTCGCAGCTTTAACAATGAAGGATTTGCTACTGTAATAGGTCGAATCTGTACCGGGGATAGTTACATTACTGAAAAACTAAAAATTGAAAACCGCAGAACCGCGGATTTTATACGTGATCTTGAATGTTGTGCTGTTGAGATGGAGGGTGCTTCTGCCGCCCAGGTTTGTAATGAAAACAATATCCCTTTTCTGCTTGTCCGGATTATCTCTGATACTCCGGATGGGAAACGTGCCTTGAGTTTTAAGAAATTTGTATTAAAAAGTTCTGAAGTGCTGTTCCTGTTTATTACATACATGATTTCAAATTAAGGGTACTATTTCTCCTATACGCTATTTAGAAAAACTCATTATAGAGAAGGATTCCATATGTGTAAAGGAGTCTATTAATTAAGATGCATCTATACTTTGATCTTGTTTGCTTTTTCCGCGCGGTAATCAGTTTCGGATATCTTCAGATGCAGAATGCTGAGAATCCATACCTGTTTGATTCATACCAATAGTTATGATTAAGAATTCTACCTGCAAAAAGAAAAATACAAGGAGAAAAAGCAGGGTAAGAGGTGCCCTTTGTTGACTTTTTTAATCTCAAATATTATTATGGCCATCTGAATTGTGCAAATTGTTAAGGAGAATATATGTCAAAAGCAAGAAGAGGAAGCGGTATCAGGGAACTTGTAAGCAGGGGAAGGGGAACTTGCCCGGTTTGTAAAAGAACCGGAATTAAGCTTCTGTACGAAAATGAAGTAAATGGAAAGAAGATAATGGTTTGCAAGGAATGTAACAAAGCCATTGCTCACGGGAAGAAACAGGAAGAACTGGCTGCAGTTTAATACTCTTTCCATTTTTTAAGTAATCCTGCTTCACAGCAGGATTTTTTTTAAGCCCTGTTGAATACTGAGGAGCTAAGAATGACGTCCCGCACCATACTAATCATATTTATCCTGTTTTTCATTATGGAATTTATCGTTAATGCAGTACTGATACTTCTGAATATCCGGGAATCAAAGAAAAATCGGGGGTCTGTCCCCATCTGGTTCAGAGACTATATCGATAAACAAAGATATGAGAAATCTACTGCGTATACTATAGAAAAGGGATTTTTGACTCTGCTTTCAGATAGTGTTAGTTCCGTTGTTGTCTTGACTGTTATACTAACCGGTTCATTTGGAGTTTTGGATGAAACAATAAGGCGGACTTCAATGCATCCTTACCTGGTTGGAATCATCTACTTTGCTGTACTATCATTATTCTTTTACCTTGTAAGTCTTCCTTTCAAGATTTATTCCCAGTTTAAGCTGGAGGAAAAATACGGGTTTAACCGTATGACTGTGAAGATTTTTATTTTTGATCAGCTTAAGGGACTGGGTGTTTCAGCTGTGTTATTAATTATTGTATTAAGTGCCTTATTCTTTTTCATGGATAAATCAGGGCGGTTATGGTGGATACTTGCATCAGCCGGAATAATTGGTTTTCAGGTTGTCCTGAGTATTTTGTATCCCCTGGTAATTGCTCCGCTTTTTAATAAATTTAGTCCACTGGAAGAGGGCGAACTTAAAGAAACGCTGGAACAGATGGCAGAGAGGAACGATTTCTCAGTAAAAGGGATCTTCGTAATGGACGGAAGTAAACGGTCTGCTCATTCAAATGCCTATTTTACAGGATTTGGAAAGGTTAAAAGAATTGTACTTTTCGATACTTTAATAGAAAAACTTACTCCTCCTCAGCTTGCAGGAGTTCTTGCCCATGAGATTAGTCATGAGAAAAAACACCATCTTCTAAAAGGTCTTATTCTGTCTTTCTTTGTAACTGTTTTCATCTTTTTTATTCTGGACTGGTTTATGAACTATCTCCCGTTATATCAGGCTTTTGGATTCCATAGAGCTTCATACCATGCAATACTGGTAATCATAAGCTTTTGCTCAGGTCCTTTTACCTTCTTTCTGACACCGCTTTTTACAATGTGGTCGAGAAAACATGAGTATGAAGCTGACAGATATGCTGTTAAAATAACAGGAAACAAGGACGGTTTGAAAGATGGGTTGATTGTTCTTGCAAAGGAGAACCTGACAAATTTAACCCCGCACCCATTGTACAGCTTCTTTCACTATTCACATCCTACAATCGGTGAACGGCTCAGGGCTATTGATACGATCTCCCTTACTGCAGATTAACACGCTTTACAAGAGTTAGTAACCTGTTATAAGTGTTCTTCCTGTGATCCACCGAAAGGTACCTGCCATTAATCTTAACAGGATAAGGGATAAAATAGACAATTCTGCCTCCTGTTATGCCAAAAGTGAGAATAACCGATTCTTCTGCATGCGGCATCCCTCCCATCCCCGGGAAAATAAAATTTCCCATGGAGTAAGCTATAAGTTTAGTATTATATGCTTCTACTCCCTGAAGAACATGGGGATGACTACTGAGTATAAGATCTGCTCCCATATCGATGTATTTTCTGTAAAGATCCCGTTGTTCTTTTGACGGTTCATAGGTCCATTCAACCCCTCCGTGAATAAACAGTATATCAAAAGAGTCAGGTCCGACCATACTTTTGACCGCTTGATCCGCATCAGGACCAGCAAACAGTATGCCGGGGCGGTCAGTTCCTGCGGCTGCCTGCTTTTTCCCGTCAAACCCATTGTGTTCTTTCGGATAAGCTCCTATGGAGAGTATCCTTATTTTATTTCCTTTAATAACAGTCTCCCAGTATTTCTTCGCCTCGAACAGGTTCATCCCTATACCGGAGGTGGAAATGGAGGATGTTTTTATATTTTTTAGAGTATCTATAAACCCGGCTTCTCCGTAATCGTATATATGGTTATTTGTCATGCAAAAATAATCAAACCCTGCTTGGTGAAGAATCGGGATAACCGAGGCATGAAACTTGAAATTGTATGACTTGGGAGTTTTTAAAGCTCTTTCCGTAATGGTTCCTTCAAGATTTCCAAGAAGCAGGTCCTGTCTTTGAAGAATGCCCAGGGTATCTTCAAAAATAGTTTCCATACCGCTTCCGGTTCCTGTTAAAATTTCCTGAACTCCCCTCTGAACCATGATATCACCAACTGCTCCTATCCAGGTTATTACAGGAGGATCGGTAAGAAGGTCCTTGTATGTATTAACAAGGGTGTTGAACCATTCTTTCATTTCTGAATTATCTTTAAGAGTGTCAGAAAGAAACAGTTTCAAGGTGGTTGTCTGCAGCCCCGGATAATCCGGGTTGTCCGGATACATCCCTTCAACTGATACAGCTCTGTCTGGTAATCGAACATCTTCCAGAAGAACAGTATTCCGGGTATTGAAGTCCTCCAATGGGAGGTTGAAACCAGGGTCCCAGATCTTTGCTACCGGTGTGTAATACTGCCGTCTAATAACTGTTGAGCCTATTGCTCCATTTCTTTTTGCTCCGTCCCCGCTTTTTCCCATATTGGGGAAGTTTTGCTCGAGAATAAGTTGTCCTCCTAATACACTTTTCGCAGATTTGTGTATGGTGAATCCTTCCGGCAGAGGATTTTCTTCTACGATTGCAGATAGTTCAGGCATGAGATAAGCAGGTGCTGATAGTTCTATACCGACATCTTTTCCGCTGCATGAAGTCAGAGGTAGATACAGAAACAAAATTGAGATAACGGCAACTATCTCTTTCAAGATCAACTTCCTGTTTTTCGGTAAAGCAGATCTTTTATGTTAATGTCTCTGATTGAAGAGAAACCTGCTTTCATAAACGTATCAAAAATTTCCTCTGAGAGGTTGTTGTTTTCACCTTTTTTGTCAGAATGCCCGATGAGAGGTTTCAAAATCTCATCTGCTTTAATGGATCCGGGGTCTCTGACCGGAAGGATACTTTTACTGTCCTGCGAAACGTAAAGGATATCATTTTTTAAAAAGAGTTTCAGATATTCTTCACATTCTGACAGGGACAGACCCCGAATATAGGCCAATTTTGCCACTGAGTAGGGTTTCCCGCCTTTTGTAAAGTTATCAGCAATAAGAAAAAACAAATCAAGTCCATTAATAATCCTAAGCGAGGGAGACATGTTTCCGGATACGTTTTTTCGAACCACGTTCCCATGGTACTGGTGAACATAGGTTATCTCCAGGGAACTTAGAACTATCAACCATATTATATAGAGCCACAGCAGAAAAATGGGAATCGCAGCCAGTGAGCCGTAGATCACAGACATCCGGATAATATAATTAGTCCCATTAACAAAAAACCATCTGGCAAGGTCCCAGAGAATGGTACCGGATAATGCACCGAGCATACTGCTCTTTATACTTACTTTTCCTGCAGGTATCGCTGAGATCATCAGCATAAAGGTTGCAAATATCAGAATTGAGGGGAGAAGGAGCATACCCCATCGGAAGAGAAAAAGAACTTCGGGTAAACGGCTAAGAAAAGAACGTATAGGATGAGAGATGGCAAAACTGGCTCCGATAAATAAGGTACCAAAAACGATGACTGAGGAGTAGGAGGTGAACTTTGCAATAAAACTGCGTCTGTTACTGCTACCCCATACAGCGTTAAAATTTTCGCTTATACTGTCTATAAGTGAGATTGATGTAATTGCAAAAATCAGAAGACCGGCTATTCCCAGGGTTTTTGAGTTGTTGATAAATGAGTTTATGTATTCCAGGAAATCCTGATGCATTGTTGGAACAAGCATCTTCACAATAAAGTTTTTTATATCTGTCTGCACCTGATTGAATGCACCGAAAGCTGTGAAAAGGGCGAAAACCAGAGCAAGCAAGGGGACAATTGCAAGAAGCGATGAATAGGCCAGGCTGGAGGCTCTGATGAAACACTTGTCTTTTCTAATTTCTTTACCTACTATGGATAGAAGGGTGAAGAGTTTTTTGATTTTTCCTTTGAAAAACTTTAGGTTAACTGTCATAAACACCAGAATGAAGAAAAAAATCAAAATATACAAGTAAAATATCAATATTGAACAATTATTTTTTTACAGGTACTATCACCGAATGGATATTTATGGATTGAAGATCTTTATGGTTGGCATAAAAGGTACCGGAATGACAGCACTTGCAGAACTTTTTAAAAAAAACGGAGCTTTTGTATCCGGATCCGACAGAACTGAAAAATTTTATACCGATATAATCCTCGATAATCTGGGAATTCCTTTTTTTGAAAGTTTTAATATAGAGTATCTGCCAGATGATGTTGATCTGGTTGTACACTCTTCAGCATACTCTGCTGTTGAAAACCCGCAGTTAAAATATGCCCTTCAAAAGGGGCTGCCGGTACTGGAATATGCAGCAGCTCTGGGAGATCTTTCAAAAAGCAGGTTCTCTGTTGGGATATCAGGAGTTCACGGCAAAACTACCACAACTGCACTGGCTGGAACATTGATAAAGGAACTTGATTTAGATGCGACTGTTCTGGTTGGGTCAGGAGTCTCAAACTTTGATGGAAGTTCGGTTTTTGTTAATGGCAGCAGATACTTTGTAGCGGAGACGTGTGAGTATAGAAGACACTTTTTAAACTTCAGGCCGGATGTTATTGTGATAACGAGCATAGAAGAAGATCACCTGGATTACTTCAGAGATATTGATGATATCTACGATGCTTTTATTTCCTACGGTCTCAAGCTTTCTCAAGGTGGTACGCTTATCTACTGTGCTGATGATGCAGGTGCAGTTCATGCAGCACAGATGATTGTAAAGAGAAGGAATGACCTGGCAGTAATTCCATACGGGAAAAAGAGTGAGGGAAGATATAGAATTAGTGAAGAGAGTACTGGAAACGGTGAGATGGTGTTTCGTCTTGAAGGGTTCGATACTCCTTTCACAGTAAAAATACCCGGGCACCACATTGTTCTGGATGCAGCAGCAGCTGTGGCTGTGGTTGAAGCCATTCTGGCAAACGAGGGAATCGCTATTGATGCTGGTACCCAAAAGAAAATTGCCGCGGGACTTGCCGCTTTCAGGGGGAGTAAACGAAGATCGGAGATTATCGGTGAATGGAAGGGTATACTCGTTATGGACGATTATGGTCATCATCCGACCGAAATTTTCACTACACTTAAAGGATTGAAAGAATTCTATCCGGAAAGAAGACTGATTGTAGACTTTGCTTCTCATACCTACTCCAGAACCGAGGCTCTTTTAGATGAGTTTGCCGGTTGTTTTTCTCCTGCAGATATGGTTATCCTTCATAGAATCTATGCTTCCGCCAGGGAGAAAAAAGGGAACATTACCGGCAGAGATCTGTTCAACAAGGTCATGGAGAAGCAAAAAGAGGTTTACTATTTTAATGAAGCTCCCGAATCACTAGAGTTTTGCATGGAGCAGTTAACCGCTGGGGACATATTTATAACAATGGGCGCAGGTGATAACTGGATTCTTGGACAAAAAATTGCAGAAGAACTGAAAAGGACAGAGTAATCATGAAGAGCATGACAGGGTATGGTATAAGTGAAATTCAGAATAAAAAGATCCGGATGGTTTGTGAGATCAAGTCCTATAACAACAAATTTCTGGATATGAGTATAAACATCCCCTCCTTTCTCTCTCCTCTTGATCCGGAAATACGTAGGTGGATACAAGATAGAGTGGCAAGGGGCCGTGTTGAACTTACCGTACGGGTGAAAGAACTGGAGGAAGATCTTGAAGTGATTGTTGATTCTTCGGCTGTAAAGACGTACAGTAATGCTTTGAGTGAGATTGCAGCTGCCGCTGGTATCCATGAAGAGCCGCATATAAGCCACTTTTTAAAGCTGGAAGGGGTTCTAACCACTTTGCAAAAAAGGAACGTTGATGAGTACCGGGATACCCTTTTTACCGAGATGGAAAAAGCCTTTGCAGAATATGAGAAAGTGAAAGAGATTGAAGGTTTTCAAACGGAACGGGATATTGAAAATAACCTTTCTGCACTTGAAGAAATGCTTATTCTTGTCAAGAGCAAGGAAAAAGAGATGGAGCAAACCTTTAAGAACAATATTGTTACAAGGTTCCATGAGCTGCTCAATGAAGAGCTGGATGAGAACAGGGTTCTTTCGGAAACTGCTCTTTTACTCATGAAGTACGGGATAGGTGAGGAAATCAACCGCCTTGAAGGGCACTTTAAACAGTTCCGCATTTTTTTGAAGGAGAATAATCCTGTAGGAAAAAAGCTGGACTTTCTGTGTCAGGAGATCAACAGGGAGATTAATACAATAGGATCCAAGACTACGTTACTGGAGATAAGCAGTTCTGTGGTGGGAGCTAAGGATTCATTGGAAAAAATCAGGGAGCAGTTGAGAAATGTTGAGTAATATCAGGATAGCTATTTCTGGTAAGAGCGGATGTGGAAATAGTACAGTAAGCAGACTGGTCGCTGATAAACTGGGATTGAAACTGATAAATTATACCTTCAGGAATATGGCGGAGGATCTGGGCATCTCTTTTGAAGAGCTCAGAAAACGTGCTGAAAATGATGATTCTTATGACAGAAAACTGGATTTGAAACAGGCAGAACTCGCTGAGGAAGGAAACTGTGTGCTTGGATCACGTCTGGCTATATGGATACTGGATGATGCCGATTTAAAAGTCTATTTGACTGCCTCTGACAAAGTCCGGGCGGAAAGGGTGGCTTCACGGGAAGGAAAGACAGTTGAAGCAGCATTGAAAGAGACGGTGGAAAGAGACCGGCTGGATCATGGCCGGTACTTGCGCATCTATGGAATAGATAACGATGATCTATCAAAGGCGGATCTTGTTATTGACACTGAGAAACACAATGCGGAAACTGTAGCTTCAATAATCAAAGACGCCGTAGAATCTTTACATAGATAGTATAAAACTGTATACTGTCTTTCACAGCTGATAGATAAGATGAAATAGGAGAATTATAGATGGGTATTCCTCTGGACTTACTGATTACAAAGGATTCCAATGTGTACGAAATGACTTGTGCCGTTATAAAAAGAGCAGAATTGTTAACACTGTCCGGCGAGAGTGAAGAACTTGCTTTAAAGGGTGAAAAAGTGGTTTCTACTGCTATCGGCCAGATTCTTACCAAGAAAGTTGAGTACGAAATTACCGATTAGACATCCTGTTATTCTTCTGTTCGGACCTACTGGAGTGGGGAAGACAGATCTGATATTTACATTATTCAAAAACAACTATGAAATAATCAACGCAGATTCCATGCAGGTATACAAGGGGATGGATATTGGCTCTGCGAAGCCCTCTTTGCAGGAGCGCACTGAGATCCCGC
The DNA here is from genome assembly GCA_003641695.1 of Spirochaetota bacterium. GTDB lineage: Bacteria > Spirochaetota > Spirochaetia > B11-G9 > B11-G9 > B11-G9. The sequence goes on along the minus strand of QNBL01000043.1, from coordinate 2,669 downwards.
ATCATCTGATTGATTTTATGCTTCCGTCAAATCAGTTTAATGCCGGTATATTTGTCAGGATGGCCAACCATTTGATTCCGGAGATACTCAAAAGGGGAAAGATCCCGGTAATCTCAGGGGGAACAGCTTATTACTTTAAAAGTTTTCTATTCGGCCTTCCCACTCTTCCGCCTGTAGAACCGCAAATACGGGATTTACTGCAGAAGGAGCTCATCACGAAGGGGCTGCCGGCACTTTATAATGAACTTAAACGTGTCGACCCCTTGAGGGCAGAACAAGTAGAACCTGGTGATTCTTACCGAATTTTACGGGGGCTGGAGGTTTTTCGTGTTTCAGGGAAACCAGTCTCTGCCTTTAAGGTGCCGGATACCATAAGAAATGATATCACGCCCCTGGTGCTTGGTCTGGAAAGGTCGCGTCCAGAGTTATATAAAAGGATAAACATGCGTGTTGACCACATGATAGAACAGGGGCTTATTGATGAAGTAAAGCATCTTATAGAAGCGGGGTATACCAAAAAAGATCCGGGAATGAAGGGGATCGGCTATGGTGAATTCTTCCTGCAGGCTGAAACGGGAGAATTTACAACAGCCGATGTGATTGAATTGATTAAAAGGAACAGCCGTAGATACGCAAAAAGGCAGTATACCTTCTTCAGAAAACTACCAATGGTGAAATGGTTTTGCCCCTCTGACACAGCTATTGCAAAAGCGGTCAAGAGCTTTATAAAAAATGTTTAGGTTTTACTGTTTTGGGTGTATAATCCCGGTATGAAAAAGAATCTATATCTTCTGTTTGTGTTAATTTTTATTGTCAGTTCGATTTTTGCCCAGAGTCAAAGTGTTTCAGATCAATCTTCGGGTTTAATAATTTACGCAGAAGGAACGGGGTTTGATGTTATTCATGAGGGGGAGATTACCTTTATTGATTTAACAAGAGGAGACGATCCGTTCGGAATAGAGTTTTTTAAAGGGGATATAGTAAATACCTACGATGAAACCTTTATAGAGGTTCAGCTGACACCATCTCAAAATATGGTTAAAATTTCAGAAAATACAAGTTTTACGGTAAGGGAAACTGACAGTTCCGGGGGCGGCAGTTTTGAATTGAACTATGGCCGGGTTCGTGCGAAGGTAACGAAACTATTTGGAGCAAAAAAATTTCAGATTACCAGTCCGTCGGTAATTGCCGGTGTACGGGGGACAGATTTTGGCTGTAACGTAATAGCTGAGAAGCACAGCGGAGGAGTGCAGATATCTGAAGTTTTCTGTTTTGAAGGAAGTGTTGCTGTTCAGCTTGCTGCAACTGATATGGCTGAAAAAGAATCTGGAGAAGTTATAATAAAAGCCGGTGAAATGGCAAGAGAGGAGAAGGTTAAGGTAGGGGAAGGAGAGCCATCTATACTGACCGTAAAGACTATTACTCCTGAGATTAAGCGTTATTGGAATATTCATGATTTTAAAGGTAGTCCAAGAACTATGGAAAGCAGCGTTGAAACTCCGGCTCCAGCTGTTGCCGGACAGATAAAGGACGAATCCACCGAAATGCAGAGAAGAGAAAGGTTCAAAAAAGCTGCAATCTGGATGGGTACGGCAGGTCTTATTACAGAAGCTGCAGGTGTACTGATCTTTTTCAGCGGCGATATAGTCCCCTCACTGCAGCACTATGATACAACTCCATACGCCGGGGCAGCATTTATAAGCGGCGGCGTATGGATCGGCGGTTCCATACTGAGCCTGCTCGGGCTGCTTACCAACGGTAATTAGTTTTCCGAAAAAATTACTGCTGTAAAGATCTCAATCAACGTTGAACTGTCTTTGTAGCAGTTACCGTCCATTCCGGCTTTATAACAGGTATTCCTCAGAAACTCTTCAAGATTCCATCCCTGCTCAACCGGGACCTGGGGAAGCAGAACGCCGGAGTAGATGCCGTTTTTCATCAGGATTCCATGAGTTCCTACCTCTATCTCGTTTACAGAAGAGATTTTTTTTAAAGGAGAAAGTACCGAAATCTCGATATCAGTTTCCGGCAGCTCTTCCGGGGTCAGAGCCGGAAATCTCGGATCATGAAAAGCACTTTCCCGTGCAAGTCTTTTAATTGCTGTAAACAGGGGGTACACTGGAACAATATTACCAATGCATCCTCTTAACCGGCCGTGAATATGAAGTGTAACAAAGGCTCCGAGAGGGATTTCCAGTTTTTCAGAAGGTTTTTTATATGCTCCGTCCCTCTCTTCCAGATAGGAAGCAATACTTTCTCTTGCAGTATGGAGAAGAAGTTCCTTTTCCGCATCTAAAAGATTAAAATCCATAACAGACCTCCTTATCTATTATAAAAAGAAATTGCTCCAAAACACACTCTTTTTTCGGAAGCTTTTTTCTTACTGCTGTCCATACTGCTTCCGTCACAACTGTGTGACAACACTTTGTGCGTAAGCTTTCCGTTAAAAAGGAAGTAGAGGGCAGTTAGAGCATCTGCACTGCATGCGTTTATTTTTCCTTTGTCCAGCATGTGAGGAAATTCTTCCCACTTCTGCTGCTCGAGAAGATCTAGAAAAAGATTAGTGTCACTTTCTGCATCATTAAGATGATCATATGCTGAAAGATTTGAAGAAACAACAAAGAGGGTAGAATCAAGATTGTCTAAAACTGCCTTCTTCAATGCTGATG
>QNBL01000042.1 GCA_003641695.1 Spirochaetota bacterium | reverse complement strand
TACACGAGAATGCCAGGGCGCCCACCATCTGGTCCTGGACAAATAACGGCAGGACCAGTACTGATTGCGCTCCGATGAGTGGCATGTTCTTTCTGTCGGTTTCTGCTTCCGGGGGAAAAGCAGCAATGTCCGGTATAATAACTATCTTGTTATTCCTCAACTGCTTATCCATCCATGGAAATACTTCTTCCGGATCATACGGTGCTATATCTTTGCCCTTTTCCGATTTCCATGAGGTTGAAATAAAAAATTTGTCATCAATAAGATTGAAAACCAGAGCTCTATCGAATTGTAGAACTTCAGCTGTTTTATGAAGCCAGTAGGTTATCCTTTCCCCTATTTCACCATGACTAATAGAAACAAAATCTCTGGAAAGGTCTGCAAGGATATTCTCAAACTGAGCCTTGTTTTCCAGACTTTTCCGGTCTACTTCCCGTTTTATTACCGAGGAGAACAAGTGTATAATAAATCTCAATCTATTGATAAATGTCTCATCCCATTTGACTTTTTTTGTTCGAAACGCAAAAAGGAAGGCACCCCATACACTGGATTTCGAACCCATGGGAAAAAGAAGAAAAGATTTAATTCCCATTTTTTCTATTCCCAGCTTATCACTTTGGGCTTCATAAGGAAGATCATCGGGGGAAGCATAAACGATCATATTCCCCTTCGCTATAACAGAAGCGATATAAGGGAAAGATTTGTTCGGATTATATTCTACTGGAGCTTCAATGCCCTCCTTCGTCCAGGTGTAACTGAGATAATAATCACCCTTTGGATTCTTTTGAAAGAAAACAGTTCGTTCAGCTTTTAAGGATTCTGAAATATTTATAAACCAGTGATTTATTACTTTTTCAACATTACCAGGAGCAATCGTTAAATATTCGGAGGACAGCGATGATATCAGCGAATCAAAGTCTCTCTGATTATAGAGAAAATTATCTTTATTGATATTTTTTAACATAATAAATAGTAATAGTTCTTATTAAAATTGTCAATAAAAGCACATCATGAAATCATAACCAGGTTTCTGGAGTATTCAGCATGAAAAGATGGATTATTCCCAGTTTGTTTTAACTGCACAGGATATTAAGCAGTTCTTTCTTTATCTCGCTAAACGAGCTGCCAGAAGAAAATCCGGCTGCTTTTTTATGTCCTCCGCCTCCGAACTTCTTTGCTACTGCACCAACGTCCACAGTACCACTGGAGCGTAGACCAACTGAAATCTCTGTTTCAGATTCATAGCGGAGAAGAGCTACTGTTTCTACAGTATCAACTCCTGTAAGGAGCTGATAAAGAAAATCGGAATCTCTGCTGTTCTTGCCGAATCTAGAGACATCATCCTTTGTTTCTACAACAAAAATGAGTCTGCCGCTGCAAAGGGATTCGGCATTCATGAGAAGTTTTCCAAGAAGTATCCGGGATTCAAGGGAGCGGTTGCCGTACATCTCGGAAAAAACTTCTTTTGGGGAAGCTCCAGCATCCACAAGCCTGCTTACCGATTTGAACACGTGTCCTGTTCCGGTTTCAAGATGACGGAAAAAACCGGTATCGGTAGCAAGCCCGAAGAGTAGAAGTTCAGCTTCTGCACTGTTGGGTGCATCTCCCATCTCTTCAATTATTTTCTGAATCATGTAAGTCACCGAAGGAGCTTTAGGATCGATATACCTTACATCGCCGAAGACTTGACCTGAAGAATGATGGTCAACCACTGCAATTCTGTATCCTTCCACTTCTTGTGCCAGATAACCTATTCTATCAATCGTAGAGCAGTCCAAAACGACGATCAATGAAGACTCCTTTACGGTGGTTTCAGGAATATGCCGTAAAAAGAGTTTTTCTTTTTCTGCTATTTCTTTTCGGTCAAATGGCCCCGGGGAGACTGGAACAGCATGCTTCCCCTTCCTGTTTAGAAAACTTGTCAAGGCAAGTTGAGAGCTCAGGGTGTCGCCATCGGGTTCTTTGTGACCTATAATGATGAATGAATCATACTCCCGGATGGATTCAAGAAGTTCTGCAGGTATTTGTGTTTTCATGGTTTCCTTTTTAAAAAGCACCATCTGTTTTTAGATGGTGCCTTGTTCAATGTCTGGTTATTTGTTGTCAGTTGTTTCTTAGAATTCCAGGGAGAGGGTATCTATGTTGAATTTTTCCGATATATCCCCCCAGGCGGGATTTATATCCCCCCAGGATACGTCGCCAAGATCGCTTTTCAGGTACAACCGTATGTGATCAAATTTCCCGTTTATCCAGAAGACTGAAAAATATGGATAGGAAGCTTCTTTGCCGTACAGAACTTCCGCTTTTTGTACAGTTCCGGTTACCGATGCTGTTTCGAACCAGGCTTTCGGTAGATAAAATGCTGCCATCTCCATATTGCTTTTCATGTAGACTACCCGAAAACCGAGTTGGTGGTTATAAACCTTGCTTATGGGTACCGATTTTACATATATTTCAGAATCCTGGGCAAAAATAGCTGCGCTGACAAAAAGTAAGACAGTAAAAAACAGAATTATTTTTTTCAAGGTATCCCTCCTCTTCTGTGTCCAATTATAGGTTCTCATGCTTTCAAAATCAAGTAAATTATTAATCTTTATCGCTGTTATCCTCAAAAAGGATTTTCATTGCGTTCTGTATGGAATCTGCATAGAAGAAGTCAATCTCCCGCAATACCTCCGATGGCAGCTCCTCTGTATCCTTACGGTTCTCTTCCGGCAGTATTACCGCTGTCATCTTGTTCCTGTACGCAGCAAGAACCTTCTCTTTTACCCCCCCAATGGGAAGAATCCTTCCCGTCAGGGTTATTTCTCCTGTCATTGCTGTTTGGGGACGAACAATCTTTTCGGTCAATGCCGAGATCATTGCCGTTGTCATGGTTATACCCGCGGATGGGCCGTCTTTGGGAATTGCTCCCTGAGGAACATGGATATGGATATCAATCTCTTCATGGAAATCAGATTCGAGATTAAACTCCCTGAAATGCTCCCTTATAAAGGATAGAGCGATTTGGGCACTCTCTTTCATGACATCTCCGAGACTACCGGTAAGAATTAGTTTCCCTGTACCCTTAAGAAGCGAAGCTTCAATGGGAAGAATTTTCCCACCCATTTCGGTCCAGGCAAGGCCGTAAACAAGACCCTTCCTGTTTTTCTTGTAGACAATGTCATCTTCAAACCGGGGATTTCCAAGGTGCTTTTTAAGGCTTTTGGAAGTTACCGTTACCTTAAAAGCCTCTTCGCTTTTCTCACTGTATCCCCCCGAAACAGCTTTTCTGGCTATCTTCCGTATAACTGTGGCAATTTCTCTTTCAAGGTTCCGTACACCTGATTCCATGGTATATTTTCTGATTATGTTCAGGATTGCACTTTTCTGGAAGGAAATATCGGCCCATTCCAGACCGTTTTCCTCCAGCTGTCTTGGTATAATAAATTGGGAAGCAATCCGCTCTTTTTCAAAATCCGTATAACCAGGGATTTCAATAATCTCCATCCTGTCAAGAAGAGGGTAAGGAATTGTATGAAGAGAATTCGCTGTTGTCAGAAACATTATCTTTGAAAGATCATAGGGTATTTCCAGGTAATGATCCACAAACGTATTGTTCTGCTGGGGATCCAAAACCTCAAGAAGTGCTGAGGAAGGATCACCTCTAAAATCTGAGCTCATCTTGTCTATTTCGTCCAGCAGAAAAACAGGGTTGACTGTCCCTGCCTTTTTCATGGACTGAATAACCTTCCCCGGCAAGGCCCCAACGTAGGTTTTCCTGTGCCCCCGGATTTCTGCCTCGTCCTTGACTCCGCCCAGGGATACCCGCACAAACTTTCTGTCAAGGGCTCTTGCAATGGACCGGCCCAGGGAGGTTTTTCCTGTTCCGGGAGGTCCTACTAGACAGAGTATCGGTCCTTTCATGGATTCTTTCAGCTGTCTTACTGCAATGAAATCGAGAATTCTCTCTTTTGCCTTTTTCATGTTGTAGTGATCTTCGTCAAGAATCTTTGCAGCCAGATCAATATCTTTGTTGTCTGTACTTTTTTTACTCCAGGGCAGATCTGCAATCCATTCAAGATAGGTTCTTAAAACTCCTGATTCCGGCGACATAGGCTGAAGCCGTGAAAGCCGTTTTATTTCGCTTTCAGCCTTTGCAAGAACCTCTTTCGGAGGATTTGCTTCTTTAATTCTCCTTTCAAGTTCCTTTGCTCCGGAGGGATCATTGTTGTCGTTTCCAAGTTCCTTGTTGATCTGTCTGATTTGTTCGTTAAGGAAGTACTCCTTCTGATTTTGCTCAAGTTTTTTCTGTACCTTCAGTTGAATCCTGTTCTGCAGTTCCAGAACGTTGTTCTCCGATTCTATAATTACAGTGAGTGTTTCAAGTCTGTCGGATACTTTTTTTACTGCAAGGATTTCGATCTTTTTTTCAACTTCCACGTTGATGTTTGCCGCAATAAGATCAATTAGTTTATCCGGATATTCAGCCTTCTCTATGGCATCAAGAACATCCTGAGAAACCTTTTTCTGGAATCCTGCATATTTCTTAAAAGATTTCCTGGCTGCTGCCATAAGGGCGGCGATGTTGGAATCCACATTCCGGTCTTCGCTGATTGGCGTGAAGATGACGCGGGTTGAATCTTTCCTGCTGATAATCTTGTTTAGTGTTCCGCGTTCCAATCCCTCTACCAGTACCCGTAAGGTTCCATCGGGGAGTTTGAGCATCTGAAGTATTTTTGCTGATGTCCCCACATGGTGAAGATCTTCTTCTGCCGGAGTCTCTGAATTTGTCTTCTGACAAACCAGAAAAACCTGTCTGTCCGTTTCAAGAGCACGTTCTATTGCCTTGATTGTAGCCGTCCGGCCGGCAAAAAAAGGGGTAACCATATACGGGAATACAACAAGCTCCCTCAATGGTACAAGAGGGAGCTCTTTTTTTTCGTTTTTAAAGATCAACGATTTTTTAATCATGCTGATTTTTGTTTCAGCAGTATCTCAGGTTTTTCCTTACCCTCGGCTACTGCTTTTGTTATCCGTATCTCCTTCAGCCCCTTTATGGAAGGGATCTCATACATTACATCGAGCATTAGATTCTCTACTATTGACCTGAGACCTCTTGCTCCGGTTTTTCGGTCGATGGCATCCTGGGCAATAACATCGATGGCGTCATCATCAAATATCAGATCTACATCATCAAGTCTTAATGAACTCTGGTACTGCTTTACAATGGCATTTTTCGGTTCCGTAATTATCCTTTTCAGATCTTCTATTTTGAGTTCAGACAGGGTAACGTTTATCGGAAGCCTTCCTATAAACTCGGGGATGAGTCCGAAATGGATCAAGTCATCGGGATGCATATGAGAGTACAGTTCTACAATGTCCTTTTCTTCAGATGACCGTACATCGGCACCGAATCCCATTGGATGGGAACTGATTCTTTCCTCTATTACCTTGTCCAGCCCGACAAATGCTCCTCCGCAGATAAAGAGGATATTGCTTGTATCGATCTTGAGCATCTCCTGATTTGGGTGTTTCCTGCCTCCCTGGGGAGGTACTGAGGCAATTGTTCCTTCTATTATTTTTAACAGAGCCTGTTGTACCCCTTCTCCTGATACATCCCTTGTTATTGATACGTTCTCTGATTTACTGGCAATTTTGTCTATTTCATCAATATAGATTATCCCTTTTTCAGCTGCAGATATATTGTTTCCTGCATCCTGAATAAGTTTCAGAAGGATGTTTTCCACATCTTCTCCAACATAACCCGCTTCTGTCAAAGTGGTGGCATCTGCAATTGCAAATGGTACTTTAAGCTTTTTTGCCAGAGTCTTTGCGAGGAGGGTTTTTCCGGTACCGGTAGGACCGGTCATGAGAACGTTGGCCTTTTCAATTTCCACGTCATCTGCAATGACGCTTTTCTGATTAATTCTCTTGTAGTGGTTGTACACGGCAACGGAAAGTACTTTTTTAGCTTTATTCTGACCGATTACATACTGATCAAGAAATTCCTTAATCTCTTTTGGAGGCGGAAGTTCTTCGGTGAGATCCGAAGCAATCATTTTGTCTTCATCATCCAGAATTCTTTTGCACACATCTATGCACTCATCACAGATGAAGACTCCAGGTCCGGCAATAAGCCTTCTTGCTGTATCAGCGCTTTTTCCGCAGAATGAACATACCTTTGCTCTTTCCCCTTTATTTTTTGCCATTTTTCTCCCTTACTAATACCTTGTCGATGAGGCCGTAATCAACCCCCTCACCGGCGGACATAAAATAGTCCCGTTCCATATCCTTGGTGATCTGTTTTTCACTTTTACCGGTATGTCCGGCAAAGTATGATACAATTAATTTTTTAAGTCTGATAATTTCCTTGGCCTGAATCCCTATATCTACAGCCTGTCCCTGAGCTCCGCCCCAGGGCTGATGTATAAGTATTCTGGAGGAGGGGAGAGCGAATCGTTTCCCTTTTGACCCTCCTGTAAGAAGAAGTGCTCCCATGGATGCAGCCTGGCCCATGCAGATAGTCTGGATATCAGGCTTGATGTACTGCATGGTGTCATATATAGCCAACCCGGCGGTTACGCTTCCTCCGGGTGAATTTATGTAAACACTGATATCTCTTTCAGGGTCCTGGGACTCAAGAAAGAGCAGCTGTGCTACAACCAGATCTGCAGTAAGATCATTTATTTCGCCGTCTATAAATACAATTCTGTCCTTCAACAGCCGTGAATAGATGTCGTAGGATCTCTCCCCGACACCTGTTCTCTCAACAACCATTGGAACCAGAGTGTTCATTTGTTCTTTCATTTTTGTGCCCCGCAGTATAAGTTAAAAATTATTCTGGATAAGATCAATAAATTTCACTTTCTCACCCTTTTTGAAGTTATTCTTCTCAAAAAGAAAATCCAGAAGTTTCTTATTTTTAACATCGGCAGCAATGTGGTCAGTGTAGTTATTTTTTTCGATTAATTCCTTGAATTCTTCATACGACTGACTGGAAGATTCCGCCTGCAATTTGATTTCTTCATCAATCTCTTTTTCAGATGCCTCAATCTTTTCCTCTTCGATTATTTTAGTCATTACCAGCTGAAAGTTTAGAGATTTTATTGCTCCGTCCCTCCATTCCGTCATGAGATCCTCTTTTGTTTTACCCTGCATCGAAAGAATCTGGAGAACCTGATCCTCTTTCATCTGAGACTGTATGACAAAGTTATGCCAGGAGTTTTCAAGTTCAGCTTTGATCATTGATTCAGGAAGGGGAATCTCGGAGGATTCAATCACCTTTGAAAGAATCCGCTCTGTCTTAATCTCCTTCATCTTCTCATCCAAATCTTTTTTAAGTGATCTTTTAATATCATCCTGAAGGTCTTTTATGGTTTTGTACTTATCAGAGATATCCTGAGCAAGCTCATCGTCCAGTGCAGGAAGCTGTTTCTCTTTTACTGATGTAACCGTGACCTTCACTTTAACTGCTTTACCATCTACTTCCTTTTCGACTATTTTTTCTTCATCCTTGGCCATGCCGATGATTTCATCATCAAGTTTGTAGATGTTGTAACCGGTGCCTACTGTAAAAACATAATCTTCCCTGGCCGAACCCTCAATTTCTTTCCCTTCATTGTCCAGTTCTACGTAGTTAATGGTAACGATATCATCCTTTGCAACGTTACCGCCCTCTTTTTCCATAACTACTGCATTCTGATCCCGAAGTTTCTCCAGCTCTCTATCAATATCCTTTTTTAATACCTTGGTATCAGGAACTTCCACCTCCAGATCTGTGTAAGTTCCAACTTTTATTTCGGGAAATACGTCGTATACCACTGAGTAGGTAAAATCTTTTTCAAAATCGAATTTATCTTCACTTTCCTGAAGTTCAGGGATGGAGTAGGGGAGAGGTTTCTTTTCAGCATCTTCCAATGCTGTTTTCAAACTTTCCTCAATTACATTCATGCCGGCTTCTTCCTTTATTCCCTCACCATACTTCTTTTCCAATACCATCGGAGGAACTTTACCTTTCCGAAAGCCTTTGATCTGAACTTTTTTAGCGTAATCCGTTAAGAGTTTCTCATATTCTTTCTTTGCAGCATCTTTTGATATGGTTACCGTCAGCTGAACGGAAGAGTTGTCTTTGGATTCCAATTCTTTCTTAATAATCATTAAAAAACCTCTTTTGTCAATTATTTAGTAAATATATATAATATGTAAAAATAGTTCAACAAAAAAAGCGATCTGTACACACAGATCGCTTTTAAAAGAGCGAGAGACGGGATTTGAACCCGCGACATCCACCTTGGCAAGGTGGAGCTCTACCACTGAGCTACTCTCGCAAGTATGAAGGGTTAAGCCTTCCTTGCCTCTGCTCTTTAGTGCGAGAGAAGGGACTTGAACCCTTACGCCGTACGGCACTAGATCCTAAATCTAGCGTGTCTGCCAATTTCACCACTCTCGCAGTGATCGTTATGAGCCGTGAAGGGATCGAACCTTCGACCCGCAGATTAAGAGTCTGCTGCTCTCCCAGCTGAGCTAACGGCCCAAGTAAATAATGGTGAAAAGCATAAAGCTTCTCTACGCCCGGCAGGATTCGAACCTGCGACCTACGGATTCGAAGTCCGGCGCTCTATCCAGCTGAGCTACGGGCGCATATTTCAAAACACCTGCCGGTGCTACGGGTGGATAACGGGACTTGAACCCGCAACAACCAGAACCACAATCTGGCGCTCTACCAATTGAACTATATCCACCATCTTTTCAATTGTCACGCTTTCAAAATAGAAAGCGTGCTGGTAATATGTCTATTTTTTTATGTTTTGTCAAGACAGAACCGGTGGAAACATAATAATTATTATTTGCTGATTGGCCGGGTTGCGGAAAGGGGACAGACCCTCAATTTCCAGGGCACTTCCTTTCCAGAAAGAGATTCCGATACCTTTTTCCTGATAATATCGAGGGACGGAGCTCCCATTTTTTCGGAAAGATAATCTCCATAACCATATACAGAAGAAGACGGGGAAAACCACCTGCTGATTTCACCTTTGGTTATCAGCCTTTTTTGTAAATACTCCCTATTCCCTATTTCAACTTGTGAGAATCCGGCTTCAATAAAGTAGTTTTTCAGATCTTCAGCTGTCCAGCCTGTAAGCGGCGTCCTCGCTGAGTTATATATTTCATTTTCAGCTTCAAGAAGAGTCTCCCACTCCTTGGTTGTGAAAAGATTTTCCATGAGTAATTCAGTTAATCTGGTGGATTTAGACGGGATAACTTCGCTTAGTACAACGATACCCCCCGGAGAAGTCAGCTCCTTTATATGTTTAAGATAGGATCTTTTATCTTTTTCCCGGGTTAGAACATTCATACCTATGATTCTTTCGTAAGTGATTCCATCTGTGGAAGTAAACTTAGATAGTATTGTATTGTGGATTTGAGGACGTTCAAATTCAGGTAAACCGGATGCATGAGTAATCAGAGCATTATATTCAGCTGGATTTAGGGGTCTGTCCCCAGGAATTGCAGAAACAAGGCCTGATGTTACCTTTCTACAAGCTTCCCACAGAAGAAGGCCGTTGCCAGGATTTATTACAAGGACTTTGTGATGGGGTGCTATAACTGCTTTGCTAAAAATTGAATCCCTGATTTCAGCAAGATGTGTGTTGTATCCAGATGTAAGACGGTTAATCCATATATCCTTTTTTTGATCAACCGGTTTTGTAGACAGTATTTCCGGAAATGGTGTACCGGTGATTTCCAAATTGATTTCTCTACGCTTTATTACCTCTTGCCTTATGGTTTTCTCATACCCGCAATCTGAGGGAGTATAAAAAGTTTCACCTGCTAAGCTATCGGGAAGGTACTGTTGCGGTACCCAGTGATTTTGATAAGCATGGGGATACTGATATCCTTTTCCATGCCCAAAGCCCTCTTTGTCCCGTGCTCCGTCCCTCAGCCGGTTTGGTACTTCTCCGGTTTCCTCCCCTTCAACAGCCTTCAAAGCATCAAAGAAACCCAGAGCTGAGTTTGACTTAGGAGCAGTCGCTAAATAAAGCGCGGCCTGTGTAAGATGGAAACGGCCTTCGGGCATCCCTACCCTGTCAAAAGCGGCAGCAGCTGAGGTCACTATGCCCAGAGCTGCAGGATCGGCAAGTCCAATATCTTCCGAGGCGCTTATAAGCATTCGTCTAAACATAAACCGGGGATCTTCTCCTGCATGTACCATTTTTGCTAGCCAGTATAAGACAGCATCAGGGTCGCTTCCTCTAATGGATTTAATAAATGCACTGATGACATCAAAATGGTAATCCCCCTCTTTGTCATAGAGTACAACCTTTTTCTGGATACTCTCTTCTGCAGTTTTCATGGAAATCAAAATTTCTTCCCCCTCGGGGGGCGGGAATCGCTTCGGAGTTGTCTCAACAGCAAGCTGGATTGCATTAAGGAGAGACCGGGCATCTCCGTTTGCTATATCTATCAAATGGTCCAGAGCTCCTTCCAGAAACTTTACCTTAAACCTGCCATATCCCCTCTCTGAATCAAAGATGGCAGATTTTGCTATCTGGAAAAGATTGTCCTTTAAAAGTGGTTTAAGCTGGAATACTCTACTTCTACTCACAAGAGCTGAGTTCACTTCAAAAAAAGGGTTTTCAGTGGTAGCTCCAATGAGAATAATAGTTCCGTTTTCAACCCATGGGAGAAGGGCATCCTGCTGAGCTTTGTTCCAACGGTGTATTTCATCAACAAAAAGAATTGTTTTCTTCTGATAAAGAGCATATCGCTCTTTGGATTTTTCTATCTCTTCTCGAAGATTCTTTACTCCGGAGAGTACAGCATTCATTGTAGTAAAGGTGCTTTTTGTAGTGTGAGCAATAACTCTGGCAAGGGTTGTCTTCCCCGTTCCTGGAGGACCGTAAAAGATCAGGGATGAAAGCTGATCAGCCTGGATCATTCTCCGTAAAAGGCGCCCTTTCCCTACAATATGATCCTGGCCTGCGTATTCATCAAGTGTTCTTGGACGCATCCTGAAAGCTAGAGGCTGTTCTTTTGTATTATCAGAAGATTTAAAAAGCTCCATAGTCGGTTATATCATATTAAACAGGGACGGAGCAATGCTGCAATTCAGACTATCAAATCACTTGCTTGTTCTTACTGGAATAAAGAGGATCAGAAAAGTCATACATGATATAGACCATATCTGACAGGGCGGATATCCAGAAATCTATCAATTGGATTCTAAGTCATGATAATTTGTTTCTTAATACAGCAGGAGATATTACACTGCTGCCTTTTATTCTTGAAGCAGCAGCAAACCGAATTCCCAAACCTGATGTTTCAACTATGAATGAGATGGTAACAAGATTAAATATTTCAAAAATCTTTCCATTCCCGATGAATTAAATAGAGTGATTTCGCCCTTTGATTCAAAGAGAGGTTTTTTAATTTGAAAATTTCCCCTAAAGCATTTTAATCGTTATGCCTTCTGTAAAATAACTCAGCCCAAAGAACCCTGAGAATTCTGTTCGGTGGGCGTTCCATTATATCGAGAATCCCTTTATGAAGGAATCCTATACCACTGAATCTGAAATCGACAGGAGAGTCAACGATACCTGCCTTAACAGGGTTGTTGGAAATATAGATAAATGTATGTAGGAATTGCCTAAAGTCAACGATAATCTTACTTTTAAATCGGTCATACCAAATATGCCCATGCAGATCAAATGTACGGTTGTATTTTTGAGCAAAAACACCAAGTATCCACTGCATTATAGCTGATAGACTTTCATCATTCAGCGGTTTTACTATAAAGTGTACATGATTTCCCATAATACAGAAGTTGTTTAGCTGGAATTTATACTTCTGTTTAGCACGTCTAAGAATAAACATAAACATTTTTTTAATAAAAATAGACCTTAACAGATATTCTTGTCTATTTATTCTGGCATAGACATGGTAACTCGCACCATTTTTTAATTCTCTTTTTCGTCTCATATATCAATATAACGATGTTTTTTTGCTGCTGCTTCAAAATCATTTTTTTTTGCTCCGTCCCTATCTCTCATTTGTATTTTTTGTTAGTTTTTACGCATGACTAGCAACAAACCCCTTTTACACCCGGATACCAGAAGGGAAATGATTCTTCCGGAGACTCCATTACCGGACATCCGATGGATTGCCGGCGGTTCCTGTGGAGGAAAAACAATATGTAGTGAGAATATTTCCAGAAGAATGGGAGTAGAAGTCTACCATGCTGATGATAGAAGGCAGATCCACTACGAAAAAGCAGAT
>QNBL01000041.1 GCA_003641695.1 Spirochaetota bacterium | reverse complement strand
TGCTGTAAAAAGGGTAGGCTATGGATGAAAAATTTGTAGAAAAGATGAAAAAACTGCTCCTTGAATCCAAGGAAGACATAATGCGGTCTCTGATTTCCGAAAGCAGGGAGTTTGAAGCAATTGTTGAAGATATGGATCCAAAGGACCTTGCCGATGTTGCAGCTGATGATATTGATAAAAAAACCCTGGAGGCTCTGAATGCCACTGAGGTAAAGCGCCTGAAACTCATAGAATCGGCACTTTCCAGAATCAAAAACGGCCGTTACGGTCTATGCATGAGGTGCGGTAAAAAAATCCCCAAAGCCCGTCTTGAAGCAATCCCCTATGCTCTCATGTGTATAGATTGTAAAAGCAGCGAGGAACGGAGCTCTAAATAAATAATCCCTAAACTCTTCTGATTCTTTTCCGAGAATTTAAGAAGGAAGAGACTATGGAAGGGATAAGCAATAACATACATAGTTCAGGGATCTCACTTTTCAGTATTATCAAGGCTACAAACGGTTCCGGGAGGATAAATGTTCCCGTTTCCAGTATTTCGCCTGCAGTATTAAGCCTTAAACATATCTCAACTATTCCTGTCCCGGGCAGCGCCTCTTCCGGCGGGTTTTCGATATCGAAACTCAGAGCTTTGGATAACCTGATCGATATGCTTACCAGAGCAGGTAAGCTTAAGGGAGAAGCGATTCCGGACATCAAAAAACTTGATGCTGATAATCTCAACACCCTGTTATCCGGGTATCTGCAAAAACTGGACAGGGTTGTTTCCTCAAATAATGTCTATAAGCCGGTGTTTGAAACAAAGGGATTATTTGTAAACGGATTAATTTAACCGTATAAAGGGATTGGTTTTCCTCTCCCGTTCTATGGATGTTAAAGGACCATGTCCCGGCAGTACCCGTGTTTCATCCGGCAAAACCATTACCTTATTATTAATCGATTCAATGATCGCATCGCTGTTTCCCCCGGGAAGGTCGGTTCTGCCGATATTCTCAAAAAAAAGAGTATCTCCGGAAAACAGGAATCCCTGGGTTTCACTATAGAGACAAATACTGCCGGGTGTATGGCCGGGAGTATGGATCACGGAAAGGGATGAATCGAATACGGTATCCCCTTCGGACAGGAGGATATCCACCGCCGGCAGCTGATGTAACGGGATGTTCAGTTCATCGAAAAGGTTTTCGGGGATCCCTTTAAGGCTTTCGATGTGTACAGATTTTGCTTCCGGTCCAAAGTAGCGGGCATCATCAATATGCGCAGCAACCTTGATCAATACCCCCTTTCCCAGATAGTAATCCTTGATGTGAAGTATTGCTCCGATATGGTCAAGATGCCCGTGGGTGCAGACGATCCCTCTCGGTGTAAGGTTCTTCTCTACCATGTGTGCTACTATCTTTTCGGCCTCTCCTCCCGGATCGATAACTATACATTCTTTTTTCCATTCAGAGAAAAGGTATGTATTTACACTGAACGGTTCTATAATTATTCTTTCTACCATGGTATTCTCAGTGTAAGGGAAATAGGGTGATTTTACAAGTTTTAGTTTATAAACATCTCGTATTAATAGTTCTGCTGGGAGCTTTGTTCTACGCAGTAGTTCCGGGATTGGGAGCCTTCTGGTTCAGGCATAAATGGCGTGTGTTCCGGAGTACACTGATAAAATCTGTTGCTTCTCCTCTGCTGGATTATAAAGGACTGAGGAGGGTGTCGGCAGAAGGCAGCCTGTTCCGGTTTTTCGGTGCTCTTCAGGCTCTGGAAGGATCTGACTGCATATGGCTCTCGGACGGTGTCATTTCGGTCAGGGTTGATCTGACCGGAGTACCCATCTATATCCTTCCCTCAGCTCCGGATCTCAAACATCCCATAGGAGAAACCGGTTATCCCGAAGAAATCCCGACGCGTACAAGCTGGAAGGAAATATTTTCCCTTCCCGAGGGGACCAAAATGTTCCTGTTTGGCAAGGTGGTTAATGATAATGGGAAAATCCTGTTTAAAGGTACTGCAGATGAACAGCTTTTTGCCGTAATGTATGACTGCAGCAACAGAGCTTTTTTCAGTCAGGCAATATGGACGGGAAGGCAGAGAAATGAGTACTGGAATCCCGCCACTCCCGGTTCGCTTACCGTCGGCTCTTTTTTGCTTTTTGTGTATTTCTATATACTTCTCCAGCAGCCATACATGAGTTTTCCCGCGGGAGTAGCACTTCTTTTCAGTCTGGTACCAATTCTGCTTTTTTCTCCGCCCGGACTGTTTTTTTATTATGTGTACAGGAATTTGTGGAAGCGGGCACGGATCTTCAGAGCAGAGAGAGATCTCCTGAAGCTTCCTTTAAGCTACTTCCCGGAGGGATGTTCCTCTACCGGTTACTGTGAAAAAAAGCTGCCCGGCGGCAGCATCTATGTAATGGAAGAGAAAAGTCCCTGCTCCTATCCCGAAGGGGTGGTTGTACGGAGCACTTCTCTGCCCAATGCTCCGGAAGAGGGGTCTGAGTGTTATGTTTTCAGCCTGAAAACCCCGGGAAAAGAAGGTAAGGGAGATCCGATGGCGGAAAACGTAGCTGTTTCCGGGAATCCGCTTTACCTTTCAAGAAAAAGTGAGGTAAAAGCTGTCAGGCTTGAGGTGCTTTCCCTTCTTGCTGTATGTGCAGATTTACTTCTGAATGGTGTTCTGCTCTTTTTTGCTATTAACTATTTAATCCGTTAGAGCAGCCCCGTTATTGTCCTTTTTGCGGGCAAAGTTAACGGTAAGCTTTTTCCCTCTGAACATCATGCCGTCCATCTTCTCCACAGCAATCTGAGCCTTCGGGGAAGCAATGTCTATAAATGAATAATTGCCCAGTACTTTGATCTGGCCGATCATCTCCCCGGGTATGTCAAGGGATTTCTGGAAAAGCCGGAACAGATCTTTTGGATAAACCCGGCGGTTTTTACCGATATTGACGAAAATCGTCTTCATGTCTCCTGTACCTTTCGGTGATTTTCTGGTGATTGGAGTTTTATCTCCGCAGAGACTCTTTAAAAGAAAACCGTAGAAGTAACCCCTCAAGTGGAAGGGTACAGCTTTCCTGATCACTCTTTTGTATTCCTTGAGAACCATCGGGTCCTCTGCTTCTTTAATAACCGAAATAAACTGCTCGATTTTTTCCTTTACCTGTTTTTCGTCCATGTTACCTCTGTTCTCCTGTTTGTATTCGGTACTCTTTCTGGTGGTTTTGAGTGACAGAACCGGCCTGTGCAGTATATCTCCAAGGGAATCCAGGCTGTTATAATCAGGCAGAAAAACTGACCTGCGCACCTTCCTGGACAACTTTGTGGATATAAAGAGTACATCCTTGTCAAATAAATCCCTCTCTCCGGTTCCGGCAATATCAACAACCAGATTCCCAAGGGTATTTAATTCTATGTTGTTTCTGCGTATATGATCAATAATCCTGGTGGTCGTGCCGACAATAATAGCGGGATTTCTTGCTAATAAATGTATCTCGCTCTGGATATTCCCGCTTCCGTTTAAAAAAACGGATAAAGTGCTGCCGTCTGCAAATGAGGGCAGCCTGCGCAGGGTATTCTTTATTTTTTGTGTTTCCTGCTCTGTGTCTGTTGCAATAAGGGTCCCCTTGTTCATAAGGGAAGGAACAAGGATCGAGAGGGTTTTCCCTTCTTTGGGGGCGTAGTCAGCTGCGAAATCCCTCCCTCTGAGAGCCGCACCAAAGGCTGATTTCTGGAGTTCGGTTGGGCTTTTGTATCCCGCTTGCCTTACTATTTCAGCTGCTTTTTTATAAGAGAGTTGATGACTGACACCTAGAAACACTATACGAACCTGCTGTTATTTTTAATATTTATAGGTAAAGATATAAGTAGTTATGTTATTTGTCAAGTTTATGTATATTTAAGTAAACCGGGGAGAGTCCATGGGTAAAAGAACAGGAATTCTGTTTGTACTGTTTCTGCTTAGCGTTTCGTTACTGAGTGCTGAAGTATTCAAGTACAAATATTTCAGAGGTGAAAAGTATAAAATAAAGTCAGAGGTCAATGAATCGGTATATATAAATGGGCAATACCATCATGCGGCAGAGATTCTGAACAAGATTGCTGTGGAGGTTGTCAGTACCGGAGAGGGGAGCGGAATGCTGGATGCAACCTTCTCCACTTCGGAAATAAGGAAGGGTAATGTCGATGTCTACGAGCTTTCACAGGAGTACCATTCGCTCTTCCAGAGAGATCAATACGGGAAGCTTAATATAGATTACCAATACTATATGCCTGTTGTCAGGGATGTCCCCCTTTTTAAAGAGAAGGATATCAGGAAAGGGGAATCCTGGTACGGTGACGGATGGGAGGTTCATGATCTGAGAAACGGATACGGGATTCAGGAGCCTTTCAGGTATCCCATTCACGTTAGGTATACGTATCTCGGGAAGGGTCAAAAGGATGGTAAAACCTACGATATACTTACCGCCTACTACTCTATCTCCTACAATACTCCTGATTCTTTCAGCCGTTACCGTCTGTATCCCGTTCAGGTAACCGGATATTCGGACCAGACAATATTCTGGAACAGCAAAGAGGGGAAGCCCTACGCTTACGAAGAGGAGTTCAGCATACGTTTTATTCTTTCTTCCGGAGATTCCTATACCTTTAGGGGAACTGCGGGGGCAAGGGTAACTGCCAGCGAGAAGATGAACAAGGAGCTTCTTGCCGACTCCCTCAAAAACAAGATAGAGCAGGAAAAATTATCGGATATGTCGGTTACCGTTGACGATAAAGGGGTGACCATTACATTGAGCAATATTCATTTCAAGGCTGACTCCACAGAGATTCTTGAGCCGGAAAAGAGAAAGCTGGATCTTGTAGCTGACAAGCTCAGGGAGTATCCCGGCAGAGATGTCCTGATTACCGGATATACAGCTTTGGCAGGAACTCCGGAAGGGAGAAAGCAGCTTTCCGAGGAGCGGGCCCGGGTTGTTGCGGGGTATTTTATCGAGAGTGGTGCTAAACCCCGGGAACAGATAGTTATCCGCGGACTGGGGGCCGAAAATCCTGTTGCCGATAACAGTACTCCGGAAGGGAAGCAGGAAAACCGCCGGGTGGAAATTACCATACTTGAAAACTAACGGAGGGGAATAGTGAGTGCATCGAGAATACTTTACAGAGGTATAGAGAAAGCCCTTAAAGAGCAGGATGAATCTCTGGAGAAGAGAAGAAAAAAAATAGAGGATCTGTTTATTAGATCCGTGCCTGATGTTCCCGCAGGGATGGTCAGCCAGATGTTTGCCTACTATCTTTCAAGAACCGGCGGTTCGGTAGAGAACCTCCGTAATCTTGCTTACCATCTGATAGATGTCGCTGATCTGTTCGCCGGAGAGTATGATACCAGAAATAACCCTCTTGATGAGGAGGAATGGAGAGCAATAAGGGATTTTACCAACAACTATGCGCAGGATATCGACGAAGATATTCTTACCTATGTTATGCAGCTGGTAATTGAAAACGGGGCTTTCGATTAGTCAGCTCCAGATCCCCAGTTCAGATAAGGTTTCGGTAACAATCCCGCTCCAGTTCCTGTTAGCGGCAGGATTTGCCGGACTCGGGTGGATAATGGAGGATATTACATAATCGCTTTCGTTAAAAACAGCGGTCAGCCTTTTTTCCGCAAACTTTCCTACCCCTATAAGATACCGTGGAGAGAGAATTTCTACAACGGTTTTGAGGTGTCTGTCACAGACTTCAAAGAGGGGAGTTCTTTCCTGCGAGGGGAGTTTGTCCGGAGTAAGATTCCTTCCCGATTCTTCCATAAAAACCAGGGGGCAATAATTGCCGACAAAATTGTCTTTAGAAAATTTCTGCGGAGATCCGTATCTTTCCCTGAAGAGTCCCCAGAGCCTTCTGCCGCTTACTTCGCTTCTTGCAGTATCCCATCCTGTAATCGGACGTTTTGGATGTTCGGTAGAGGGGGTAAGAATCTCTCCCTTTATTTTCATCCACTCTTTAACTGTCTGTATCTCTCCGAACGGGATCCCCGTTTGAGCCATACCCCATGGTCCAGGATTCATTCCCAGGAAGAAAACTGTTTTGCCGCCTTCTGCGAACCTTTTAAGATAATTGGTGTAGGGAGCACCGGCGTACTCCAGCGGATTGTAGACTGCTGCAGCTTTTCCGGTAAACGAAAGCTTTTTAAGTTCTTTGAGGAACCGTGCGGTCTCTTTAATCAGCAGCGGAGCAGTTTTCATTTAAGATAAATGTTGAAGAACAGGATCAGTGATGTTATCTCGCTCGAAAGAAGTTCTGTTCTTGAAAACCTGAAACCTGCTTCCGGAAGAAGCGGTTTCTTTATCCCTGTAAACCGGTATATAACTGACGCCTGGAAGGTGGAACCCGGTTCCAGTGAGCCATTGTAGGAAAGCTGTGTTGAGGGAATAAGGAGAGCGAATCCCCACCCTGTCTCAAGAAAAAGTTCTTCCATAAACGGGAGATCATACCGAATTGACGGATAGAGCTGAATAGTGTTAAGCATCAGGTTGCCGCCGGAGGATGTGTAAAAATTGAATAGGTCTGCAGCTGTTAATGTTATCTGAAAATTACTGTAGAGAGAGTACAGCCCGGAAAGATTTATGTACAGCGGAATGTTTGTGAAATCGGGATTATCCGTGTATCCGGTCATGGTATCGGTTTTGTGTGACGCATAAAAATTCAGGGCTGAACCGATACCGCCTTCAAAGGAGAGGTGAAAGGACCTATCCGTTTCCTCTCCCCAGGAAGCTGCGGCAATAATAATGACCAGTAGTAACGCGGAAATCTTTTTCATCTTTTACCGGCGATCGGATTTGAACCGATACAGGGTTGCCCCCGGTAGATTTTGAGTCTACTGCGTCTACCAATTTCGCCACGCCGGCAGTTTGATCAATGCACCGCTGTATGAGAAGCGGTTAGTAAAAGACTTCCCGAAGGAAGCTTGGGTAAAAGTTAGTATATAGTTGAAAAATAATCAATAGTAAGATACTTTGTTGTTAGTTATGTGGTGGCCATTTAAACGAAAACAGATAAAAAGTGATCCCGGTGATATAGTCTTTGAGCACTGGGAGAGTGATTTTTCAGGAAAACAGCCTTCAAGATTTTCTGAAGAGGAATCTGAAGGATATGCTTTCTCGTATCATGAAGAGGGTTTTTGCCTTGAGATGTCCAGGGCAGATCTGTTTGCCTGGAGTTTACTGGAGCCGTACCGATATACTGATTTTGTGCTGGATCTGGAGATACAACGTCTTTCTGAAGGGGGATATTCATCCGCCGGAACTATATTCAGATTTGCGGACAACAGTACTTTTTACTATATGGTGGTTTCAACTTCGGGTATGTTCCGGTTCGATGTTGTTTTTAACGGAACGCCCAGAACACTTATACCCTGGACCTCGGTTAATGCACCACTTGAAGATCGTTTTACGATTACCGTAGCAGCCCACAG
Source organism: Spirochaetota bacterium (assembly GCA_003641695.1). GTDB lineage: Bacteria > Spirochaetota > Spirochaetia > B11-G9 > B11-G9 > B11-G9. The sequence continues at coordinate 4,854 of QNBL01000041.1, read as the reverse complement.
AACTTTTTTTGCTTTTTTTATAAACGGCGTATGGGTCGGGGAAGTTGAAGATGAGACGATTGATGCCGGTTATATCGGGTTTGCAGGGCAGAACTATCATGAACAGGTTCCGGTAAGGTATTGTTTGAAGAAAGCGGTTGTGGAATCGAGGAGATTGAAGGTAGAGGACTTTTATGACAGCAGGGTTAAGGGGGAGGATATCCCTCCTGAAAACCGGAGAACCCTCTCCATGAGATTTTTTGACTCCGGTCAATACACTGCATCCCTTGTTCAGCTGCGGAAATCTCTCAAGGATCGTCATCCCGGTCCGGAGGATAACCTTCTTGCTGCCAGAATCCATAACCTGCTGGGGCTTAGGAACGAGGCTTTGGAGTATATAAACAGCTGCATTGAATCCGGCATGCTGAATGAAGAAACAGTTCTGGAAAAGTCGGGGATTCTGTACGGACTGAACCGTTTCCTTGAAGTTAAAAGCTTTTTGGGAGATTGTGCTGATGTGTGGAAGGATAATCCGGTTCTGAATGGTATTATGGGGAACTCGGAAGATGCCCTTGGTAATTTTGAAGAAGCTTTTCTGTACTATAAAAAAGCCGGGGAGCAGGACAGTAGTAACGGAATTTACTTTCAGAATGCAGGTCATTCTCTGGAAAAATCAGGGAAAGTAAATGAAGCTCTGGAATACTACAAGAAAGCTGCTGCACTGTTTTTTAAAACTGGCCGGAGATCCGAGCTGGATTACATCCTTACCGTAATAGACCGTCTGGATCCGGGGAATTCCTTCGGCCTGATATATGAAGGGAAGCTTCTCTTTGAAGAGGGGCAGCTTGAAAAAGCCTTTGCACTGTTTCAGCCGCTCCGGGAGCGAGGAGAGTCTGATGCCTCGGTAGACTTTCTCTATGCACTGATTCTTGCTGACCGGGGGGAAAGGGAAGCGGCAGATCCGGTCTTTGCTTCGGTAACGGAGCGGGAGCCTGATTATTATCTCTACTGGTTCAGATACGCAGAAAATCTCTATCTAACAGGAAAAGATGCTTCCGCAGCCCTTGAGAAAGCCCTGTCGCTGAATGAGGATGACCCCTGGGTGTTGAATCTGGCTGGACTGATTGCCATGGATACAGGGCAGATTGATAAGGCAATCGGGTATTACCGTTCAGCCTTGTCTGCGGATGGGAGTAGAGCGGAGATACGCATAAATCTTTCAGATGCCCTCTACAAAAATGGTTTGAAAGAAGAGGCGTTTTCTCTTCTCGTTGAAGAGGATAGGGGTGATATACTGAACCAGAAAGGCAACCTGTTTGCGTTGGACAGGGATTATGAAAAAGCTGCGGTCTGTTACTTCAAAGCGGTCAAGCTGGAGAACGGTAACAGAATCTACCGCCTTAATTACGCAGAAGTGCTGATTGAACTTGACAGAATACTGGAAGCAGAAGAGATTCTTGCCAGTCTCCTGGAGGAGAAAGAGGAGCCGGGGGTACTCAGCCGTATGGCTTTCATAGCCTCCCTCAGGGGGGAGTACCGGAGGGCGGAGGCAGCTTACCAGCGGGCACTGGAATGTGACCCGTCCAGTGAGGATGTAAAGATAGCCTATGCTGATTTCCTTGTTACCAGACATGATTTTAAAAGGGCGGAAGAGCTGCTTGATCGGGTAAAGGACAGCACGCAGGGGAAAGTGATGAAGCTTAAGGATTTAATCTATGAAGCTTCCTATGACAGTTACAGCTGCAGTGAGTGTGGTAGAGTGTGGCATGTGCCCAAGGTTTTTGATGCCGTGAACAGGATAGTTCTCAAAGGAGAGCCGGATCCTGCTTCTCCGGCAGGGAAATGTCCCTCCTGCGGGAAGGTATACTGTGTTGAATGCGCCATGAATCACCTGGAAGGTAACAGGTTTACCTGTGCCGACTGCGGAGAGCCGCTTAAACTTTCGGAGAATTATCTGAGGTACCTGGCTGCGGAGTTTGCAGCGAAGCATGGGGGCGGCAATTAACTTGACAAAGCCCTCTCAATAAGTAAGATGAGTGCAATGAAGAGATTACTTTTGTTTACACTTTTACTATCCTTTGCCGTTTTTACCTTCGGGCAGGAAATACTGACAGCATCGCAGTTTTTCGATTCCATATCTTCCGGGTATGGAACAGTAAAGGACTATACCGCAAGGCTTTCCATTACGACAAAAGATACTGAAATGGAAGGAATTTTGTTTTACAGATCTCCGAATCTGCTCCGGATAAATTTCTCTAACCCGAAAGATCAGGTAATCAACGTAGACGGAGAAACCCTGACTATATATATTCCCGACCAGAATGTTGTTATGGTGCAGCAGATCAAGAAACACAACGATGCCTCCCTTGCCGTTATGGCAAACGAAAAGGGGCTGCAGCTTTTAAAAAAGGGCTATAGTGTTGCTTATCTGAAAGGACCCGAGCCTATTCCCCTTGATGAAGGATCGAAGGAGATGGTGGTAAAATTGAACCTTGTCTGGAGGGGAACCGATGAAGGTTACCGGCAGATAATTATGTCAGTTACAGAAGATGGATTGATTCGGAGAATGAAGGGGATTACCATAAACTATGAAACCTTTCAGTACGATTTTACCGAAGTAAGAATTAATCAGGATCTTCCTGATGCACGATTTAAATATGATCCTCCGCCGTCGGCGTATATGATGAAAAATTTTCTTTTTGAACCGGAACCGTAACAATATGGAATCAATTGGCGATAGACTTAAAAAAGTACGAGAAGATAAGGGATATTCTATTGAGCAGGTCTCCAGGGAAACCAACATTGCCCGGAAATACTTAAGAGCTCTGGAGAATGAGGATTATACCGATTTCCCCGGGGAAACCTATCTTCTGGGATTTTTAAGAAATTACTCAGAGTATCTTGGGCTGGACTCAGATGAGATGATAACAACGTACAAGAATATCAAAATGCAGGAGCAGCCTGCACCGATCGAAGAACTTTTGGAACCGCAGGGACACAGAGGCGGACCCTTTTTTCTTGTTGCGTTGATCCTTGTTCTCCTTGCTGCCGGAGGCGGAGCATTTTATAAATTCCATTATCTTCCCTCCCGCACTCAGGGCAGTGAAGCCCGGACAGCTTCTGCTTCTGAAAAAAAAGAGGAAGGTCAGGATGCTGGAAAAATTGATGCCTTTGAACTGAAAGATTCAGTTGTGGAAAAGTACTTCAAGGAAGGTTCCGAGATAATAATTCCAGTTGGTGACAACAGCATGGTATCGGTCTTTCTGGAGTCTGTTGGGGAGGCAGTTCAGCTGACCACTCCTTCGGGGCTTATGAATTTAAAACTCTCAGTACGGCAGACTCTTGATCTTAATAATGACGGGAATGCAGATATCTACGTTACCGTTAACGATATAGATAAAAAGGGCAATGGTGCAGTTCTCAGGTTTGACAGATTTGTCAACGAATCGATCGAAAAAGGGAAAAATGAGGCTCTTTCAGCGGGTGAAACTACTCCGAAGAAGGAAGAGATTAATATTGGGACAACAAACAACAGTTCCCGTAAAAAACCTGTTAAAGTTATCCTGAGTCAGGAGGAAAAAGAACCCTACATTCTTGATATCCTGTTCAGAGGCTACTGCTTTGTACGGAACGTGGCAGACGGCGGAGAGAGGGATGAACAGTATTTTAACAAAGGGGAAACCCTTAGAATTGATGCTTCCAACACTGTGCAGCTATGGATATCAAATGCAGGAGCCTTAAGTGCACGGATAGCCGGAAAGGATATCCCTTTTGGAAAACCCGGGGAGGTCGTTTCTTACCTGATAGAATGGGGAAAAAATGATGAGAGCGGGAACTACGATTTAAAACTGATCCCTGTTTATTAATCGTAGAAAAACGTATGCCGACAGAAAAAAAGACAGTTAAATCCTTTTATGTAGAGAACCTGGGTTGTTCGAAGAACCAGGTTGATGCGGAAATCATGATTGCCAGCCTCATTAAAAAGGGGTGGTCCTTCAGTGATTCTCCCGATGATGCAGCATGTATTATTGTGAATACCTGCGGATTTATTGAAAGTGCAAAAAAAGAATCCATTGAGACAACCCTCTCTTACAGAGAGCTTTATCCCGGAAAAAAGATCCTTATGGCAGGGTGCTTTGCCCAGCGTTACGGGAAAGACCTCCAGAAAGAGCTGCCGGAGGTAGACGGAGTTTTTGGAAACAGGGATCCCGGCCGGGTGCCGGAAATTATGGATCTTCTGGAAGGAGAAGAACATGCTCTTATGATCCCCTCTGCCGGAAGTACATATTTTGAAAGGGATAAGCTTCTTTCCTTTCCCGGAACTGCTTTTGTAAAGATTTCCGAGGGGTGCAGTCACGGCTGTTCCTACTGTGCCATTCCCCTGATACGGGGGGCTCTCAGAAGCCGTCCTGCAGATGAAATTGTTCAGGAGATTGCATCACTCCTTGAAAAGGGAGTTATTGAGATAAACCTTATAGCACAGGATCTTGCAGCCTTCGGTACTGACAGGGGAGGGAGGAGCGAATTCCCCGGGCTTCTCAAGGAAATTTCAAAACTGAAAGGTGATTTCTGGATCCGGCTGCTATACATCTATCCTGATAATTTCCCTTTTGAAATCCTTGAGACACTCAGGGATGATCCCCGGTTCCTTCCCTACTTTGATGTCCCCTTTCAGCATGCAGACGGGAAGGTCCTTGAAGCTATGGGCAGAAAGGGGAATAAGAAGAAATATCTGGAACTTCTTTCAAAAATCAGGGAAGTACTTCCCAATCCGGTAATACGTTCAACCTTCATGATCGGGTTCCCCGGAGAGGGAAAAAAGGAGAGAGAAGAACTTCTTTCCTTCATCGGAGAAGCACAACTTGACTGGGCGGG
>QNBL01000040.1 GCA_003641695.1 Spirochaetota bacterium | reverse complement strand
TTAATGAATTGTTTCACGATTGAAAATATTATTAAAACCGCAAAATATTTCAATAATTTAATGAAAACCTCTATTTATTTACTCTTTAGTACAATTAATTGGTTTTTTATTTGACAAAGACTTGATATGATGTAGAATGGATTAAGCTAAATTTCAAGGAGTTGAATATGAAAAAAGCATTGGTGATTTTTATCGCAGTTCTCATTATTCTGGGAACAGGCATTTCTCTTTCCAGTTGCAAGAAGAAAGAGGCTGTGTCAAAGGATACAGCGGCAACGACAACAGCATCGGCTGAAAAATTCAAGGTAGCATTTATCTACATTGGTCTTCCCGGAGATCTGGGATGGACATTTGAACAGGATCAGGGAAGAAAAATGCTTGAAGAGCAGCTCGGTGATAAGGTGGAAACAACCTTTGTTGAGAATGTTCCTGAAGGTCCGGATGCATCCCGAATTATCAGGCAGTACGCCCAGAAGGGATACAACATGATTTTTGCTACTTCCTTTGGGTATATGGACCCAATGGTAGAAGTTGCTTCCGAGTTCCCAAATGTGTATTTTGAACATTGTTCAGGATACAAGACTGCTGATAACATGGCTACATACTTCGGTAGAATGTATCAGGCACGGTATCTTTCCGGCCTTGTTGCAGGTAAGGCTATCGGACAGGGAGAGAGTATTGGTTACGTTGCGGCCTTCCCCATACCTGAGGTTGTCCGGGGAATCAATGCATTTACCATCGGTGTAAGAAAGGTCAATCCAACTGCAACGGTGAAGGTGGTCTGGACAAATACCTGGTACGATCCTGTAAAAGAACGGGAAGCAGCTGTAGCACTTCTGGATTCAGGGGTAAAGCTAATTACACAGCATCAGGATACAACCGAACCTCAGAAGGCAGCACAGGAAAGAGGTCTTGTAAGTGTAGGGTACGACTCCGATATGGGTAAATTTGTAGGTGATTCTGTACTGGTAAGCCCCAAATGGCATTGGGGACCCTACTTTGTAAAGACAGTACAGGATGCAATTGATGGAACCTGGAAGACCCACTCCTACTGGGGCGGTTTGAAAGACGGTGTTGTTGAGTTATCTGATTTCAGCCCGAAGGTATCACAGGATGTAAAGGATCTCGTGTCTGCTGAACAGAAAAAAATTGTTAACGGTAGCTGGGACGTGTTCTGGGGACCGGTTAAAGGTCAGGACGGAACGGTTGTTGTGGCAGATGGTTCAAAGATGGCTGACGGCGACATGCTTGGTATGAACTTCCTGGTAGAGGGAGTTGTTGGTTCTCTCGGGAATTAAGAAATATCACAAAGAATAATATCCAGCCCGGTTGCTGAAACCGGGCTGGTTTTTGTTCTTTAACGAAAGGTTTTAAAATCATGAAAAATGATCAGAACGAAAAATATCCGATTGTTGAGATGATTGGTATTACGAAACAGTTCCCCGGGGTTCTGGCAAACGATACTGTTGATCTGGAACTATTTTCCGGTGAAGTTCTGGCCCTTCTCGGAGAGAATGGAGCAGGAAAAAGCACCTTGATGAATATTCTTGCAGGTTTGTACCGCGCGGATAAGGGTAAAATTCTGATAAAGGGTGAAGAGGCGGAAATAAATTCACCCAAGGATGCCATGAAATACGGAATAGGGATGGTTCATCAGAATTTTAAGCTTGTTCCCACAATGAGTGTAGCAGAAAACGTTGTGCTGGGGCTGGACAGTGAGAATTTTGTTCTTGACCTGCAGAAGGTAAGCAGCAGAATAAAAGAAATTTCTAATCACTACAATCTGAAGGTTGATCCAGGCTCAATTATCTGGCAGATGAGTGTCGGAGAGCAGCAGCGGGTTGAGATCCTGAAACTTATTTACCGGGGAGCGGAGGTCCTGATTCTTGACGAACCAACGGCCGTTCTGACACCGCAGGAATCCGGGGAACTTAATAGAATTGTAAAGCAGATGACTGGTGAAGGGAAATCCGCAATATTTATTACCCACAAGATGGATGAAGTAATGGAATTCTCCGACTGGGTACGGGTCCTTCAAAAGGGGAAGCTGGTAAGTGTTGTAAGAACTCAGGATACCAGTCCTAAGGAACTGTCCCGAATGATGGTTGGCAGAGATGTCCTTTTCAGAGTAGAGAAGAAGAAGGCCAACCCCGGAGAAGTCGTCCTCGAGCTGGAAAATGTAAAAGCCATGAATGATAAAGGTCTTGAGGCTCTAAAGGGGATCTCCTTCTCATTAAGAAGAGGTGAAATCCTCGGGATTGCCGGAGTTGCCGGGAACGGTCAGCGGGAACTGACTGAGGTCATCACCGGTCTGCACAAGGTTACCGAAGGCAGGGTTATAATAGGCGGGAAGGATATGACGAACAAATCTCCCCTGGAAGTAATAAAATCTGGGGTCAGCCACATCCCTTCGGACCGTGTCGCTATGGGAATTGTTGGTGATATGAGTGTTGCAAACAATCTGGCCATGAAAGAGTATAGGAAAGCTCCTCTCACGCAGCATGGGATTCTTAACCCGGGACGTATTCTGGAAATGGCCAAAAAAATGATCAGTTCATTTATGATTTCTACTCCGGCTCCCTATACCAGTGTGAAATTTCTATCCGGAGGGAATATCCAGAAGACCATTCTTGCCAGGGAGATTGGAGCCTGCAGTACCCTTTTGGTAGCCGCTTATCCTGCAAGAGGGCTGGATGTTGGAGCAACTGAGTCTGTGCGTAAAGAAATGATAGCTGAGAGGGACGGAGGAAAGGGAGTTCTGCTTGTTTCCGAAGATCTTGAAGAGCTCATGTCTGTATCGGATAGAATTGCTGTTATGAACGAAGGAAGGATCATGGGAATTGTCGACTCCGCTGAGGCGGATATTGAAAGTCTGGGACTTATGATGGCAGGTGTCCCTATGGAAAAGGGGAAGTAGTATGCGTTTAGTGTTTGAAAAAAGGAATTCGGTATCTAAAAAGGCTATTGTACTGGTTCCGGTAGTTTCTTTTCTAGTTTCGTTGATTTTAACCGGAATATTGCTGATAATTTTTAAGACTAACCCTTTTATTACCTATTCCAGTATGTTTGTCGGAGCTTTTGGTTCCTGGATCAACTTTACTGAAACCCTTGTAAAGGCAATACCCCTCATGTTAACCGGTATAGGGGTTGGACTTGCCTTCAGGCTTAGATTCTGGAATATTGGTGCCGAAGGACAGCTTGTTTTCGGAGGTGTTGCCGCCACCTGGGTTGCACTTTTCTGGTCTAATTTTCTTCCACCGTTTCTGGTACTTCCCACAGCAATTCTTATGGGGATAATTGCAGGTGCTTTGTGGGCAGGGATTCCGGCATTTTTAAAGGTGTATTTAAAGGTAGATGAGACTCTGGTAAGTCTAATGCTGAACTATGTAGCGATTCTGACTGCACAAGGTTTATACTATGGAGCATGGATAGATCCGAAAGGAATGGGGTTTCCGGGAACAAAGCTGTTTCCCAAATCAGCATGGCTGCCCAGGTTTTCGGGACGTGCACACGTGGGATTGTTTATTGCTATTCTGCTAGGACTTGTAATGTGGGTGGTTCTAAACCGTACAAAGTGGGGATTTGAAGTTAAAATGTCAGGGCACAATCCCCGAGCTGCAAGGGTAATGGGTGTAGATATTGGAAAAACTATTATTACTGCAATTCTGGTTTCCGGTGCGTTTTCCGGTATGGCAGGAGCTTTTGAAGTTACAGCTATTTCCCACAGACTGCAGCAGGGGTTAGCAATCGGTTATGGGTATACGGCAATTATAGTAGCATGGATGGCGCAGCTGAATCCGATAGCATCTCTTTTTGTCGCTGTGTTGATGGCTGGGCTGCTGGTTGGAGGAGATCAGGTCCAGATGATGATGGGCCTTCCTGCCGCAATGGGAATTGTTCTTCAGGGGATGATCCTGTTTCCCATGCTGGCCGGCTCTCTATTTACTGATTACAGGTTAAAGATTATAACCAAATCCACCAAGGAGGAGGCAGCATGATTGCGTTACTTGCATCGATTCTTGCAATTACCTTACGAGCAGGAACTTCACTGATATATGCAACTATTGGAGAGATCTATACCGAGCGTTCAGGAATCCTTAACCTTGGACTGGAAGGGATGATGCTGATGGGAGCGGTAAGTGCCTTTGCAACGGTTTACTACACAGGAAGTCTTCTTCTGGCATTGCTGGTTGCCATGCTTACCGGGGTTGTTCTTTCTTCAATTCATGCATTTCTGTCCATTACCATGAGAGCGAACCAGGTGGTAAGCGGTTTGAGTATAACCTTGTTTGGAACAGGGTTTGCCAGTTTCCTTGGGCAACGGCTTGGTCCTGAATCCAACGGTCATTACCTCATTGGACTCATAGGGAATAAGTTCACACCAGTAAAAATTCCATTCCTCTCAAACCTGCCGGTATTGGGAGCACTCTTCAATCAGGATATTTTAACATATATTGTGTACCTGATAATTCCTGCTGCATGGTTCTTTATGTACAAGACAAGGGCAGGATTAAACTTACGGGCAGTGGGGGAAAGCCCCCAGACTGCTGATGCAATGGGGATTAATGTCTCCAAGGTAAGATATATCTATACAATACTGGGAGGTACCCTGGTAGCTCTTGGAGGTGCTCATCTTTCACTTTCCTATGCTCCTGGATGGACCGATAACATAACCGGCGGAAGAGGGTGGATTGTAATAGCTTTGGTAATCTTTTCCATGTGGAATCCTTCCCGGGCAATATGGGGAGCTTTGCTGTTTGGAGGAATAAATGCAATACAGTTCAGGCTGCAGGCTACCGGTACTACAATCTCAGCACCTCTTTTAAATATGCTCCCGTACATTGTTACCATTGTGGTTCTCGTCCTTATGACGTGGATAGAAACAATGAACAAAAAAGTGGGAGCTCCCGAAGCTCTTGCTGTTCCCTACATGAGAGGAGAGAAGTAATATGAATTTGGTGTGCTTGGATCTGGAAGGGGTCTTGATACCTGAAATATGGATTAGTTTTTCAAAAAAAACTGGTATTGAAGAATTAAAACTGACAACCCAGGATGTTTCGGATTACGATGTTCTTATGAAAGGGCGGATAAAAATTCTTAAAGAGAATGGGCTTACCCTTCAAGATATTCAGGATGTTATAACGGAAATGGATGTTCTTGACGGAGCGAAGGAGTTTCTCGATACCCTTCGTTCAAAAACTCAGGTAATAATTCTTTCTGATACATTCGAAGAGTTTGCCCGTCCATTTATGGAGAAACTTGATTGGCCAACTCTTTTCTGTAATACTCTTGTAGTAGACAATACGGGGTTGATAACAGACTATACCATGAGGCAGAAAGACGGTAAGAGGAAAGCTGTAGAGGCTTTTCAGTCTATCGGATGCAGAGTTCTGGCAGCAGGAGATTCATACAATGATCTTACCATGCTCAAGACTGCCGATAAGGGGGTCTTCTTCAAAGCACCTGAATCGATCAGGAACGATAATCCCGGAATTCCTTTTGTACATAATTACAGTGAATTTTCCGAAGAAATTGAATCATTTCTATAAAAGCTCTTGACCTTTTGTTTATAATCTCCTAGTGTGTATCTATTAGTAGAAACATATTAGGAGATTTACATGAAAAAATTAACGATTACATTTATGCTTCTTTTGATGAGCGTTTTTTTATTTGCCGGTGGCAATGGAGAGAAGACTGCTTCCGGATCATATCTCATTGGAATATCCAAGATAGTCAGTCATCCTGCCTTAGATGCAATAGAAGAGGGAATTCAGGATGAACTGAAGGATCAGGGATTCTCAAACCTCCGGTATGATCTTCAGAATGCCAATGGAGAGATGAGTACCGCTGCTTCGATTGCAAATAAATTTAAAACAGAAAAAGTTGATGTTGCTGTCGGTATTGCAACTCCTACCGCTCAGGCTTTGGTGAACGGACTTAAAAATATTCCTGTTGTTTATTCTGCTGTAACCGATCCGGTAGGTGCCGGAATCATAGCTTCAACTGCAAAAGGGGAAGAAGGGGTAGCGGGAGTTTCCGATATGACTCCTGTTAAGGATCAGATAAAACTACTTCAGAGGATGGTAGACCTTAAAACTCTTGGGCATATTTATTCCTCCGGAGAGGCCAATGCTGTTGCACTTGCAAAGATCGCTGAAAATGCTTGTAGTGAATTGGGTATAAAGTTTATTGCCACCACTGTTACAAATTCCTCTGAAGTCAAGCAGGCTGCACAGAGTATAGCTGGAAAGGTTGATGCTATCTATATCAGTACCGACAACACTGTAGTTTCAGCTCTCCCATCAGTCAGTGATGTAGCTGCCAAAGCCGGAATCCCGATTTTGTCTGCAGATCCGACTTCTGCAAAAGATCTGAATATTCTTGCTGCATGGGGATTTGACTACTACAAGGTTGGAAGAGCGACCGGCAGAATTGTAGCCGCCATTCTTAATGGAAAGGATACCGCGGATATGCCGACGGTCTTTATGACGGATCCTTCGGACGTGGATCTTCTTGTGAACAAAAATGTTGCGAAAATGCTTGGAATTACCATTCCTGCTGATATTCTGGCAAGTGCCAGAACAGTTGTAGAGTAGAGTCGAATGATTGAGGGAATACTGGTAGAGGGACTTATCTACGGGATAATGGTTCTGGGGGTTTTTATTACTTTCAGGGTCCTGGATTTCCCGGATTTAACGGTAGACGGATCTTTCCCTTTGGGGGCTGTACTGATGGCTGTTATGCTTATAAGAGGGTTTAACCCTCTTGTAGGCTTTTTGGCTGTATTTGCTGCAGGATTTGCCGCAGGAACGGTAACTGCACTTATTCATAATAAGCTGAAGGTTCCGAATCTTCTTGCGGGAATACTCACAATGACCATGCTCTACTCGATAAATATCCGGATTCTGCAGAACAGAGCTAATGTTCCCCTGATCCGAACGGATACAGTATTTACCTATGTTACAAAACTTTTCGGGGGAACTGTTCCTGAGGGCACAGTCCTATTGATATTTATGATTGCAGTGGTTCTGATAATCAAAGTGCTGCTGGATCTTTTTTTCCACACTGACATAGGGCTTACTCTGGGAGCACTTGGCTGTAATGAACAGATGGTTATTACCCAGGGAGTGAACCCTGAAGTTCTGAAGATAGTCGGCGTAGGACTGTCAAACGCTCTTGTTGCTGTATCGGGGGGATTTGCCGCTCAGTACCTTGGGTTTGCAGATGTAAATATGGGGATAGGAATAGTTGTATCCGGTCTTGCTTCTGTTATGATCGGAGAATTCCTTTTTAGGTCAAACCGGATTGCACTCCTTACACTCCGAGTATTGCTTGGTTCCATCCTTTTTAAAGGGATAATGTATCTTGGAAGATACTATGGGTACTATATAAAGATGACTCCGAATGACCTCAAGCTGATAACCGGAATCCTTATAATAATCTCCTTGATTTTATCGAAGAATAAAAAAATGCTGACCCTTCTGAAAAAGAAAGAATCTCCGGAGGTTTTGAAATGATTAAGATTCATTCACTTTCGAAGGTTTTTCACGAAGGTACTGTGAACGAAAACAGAGCAATCAACAATATAAATCTTTCGGTAAAAGAGGGAGATTTTATCACCATTATCGGAAGTAATGGTGCAGGGAAAACAACACTTTTCAATCTCATCTCAGGAAATATCTTTCCTTCTGCAGGCAGGATAGAGATAAACGGAAGGGATGTTACCAAGGATCCCGAGTACCGAAGAGCTGCCTACGTTGGAAGAATATTCCAGAATCCCACTATGGGAACTGCAGAGACAATGACTCTGGAAGACAATATGACTATTGCATACTACAAGGGGTGTAAGGGGCTTAGAAAAAGTCTTAACAACAAACTCAGAGATTTTTTTAGAGAGAAATTGTCGGATCTGGATATGGGGCTTGAAAATCGACTCAAGGATAATGTTGGATTATTCTCCGGAGGACAAAGACAGGCCCTAACCCTGCTGATGATGGTCATTTCGAAGCCGGATCTTATACTGCTGGATGAGCATACCGCAGCCCTGGACCCGGGGAATGCCCGGATGATCCTGAATCTGACTCTGAAGTACGTAGAGGAATATAAACTAACAACAATGATGATAACCCATAACATGGGACATGCAATCAAATACGGTAACAGGCTTCTGATGATGGATAGTGGTGAGATTATCTATGATATTGAAGGAGATACCAAGAAAAGCATAACCAGAGAAGAGCTAATAAAAAAGTTTGAGGTGATCCGGAAGAAAGAATTTGAGAATGACGAGGTCCTTTTATCCTGAACTGCCGATACTAAGGTGAAGGTGCTATTAACATGAGGAAAGCAGTTTTTTTATGTATTGGTCTCTTAAGTCTTCTATCTGCACTGCATGCGGTGGAGGATGTACGGAAATCGGTTGTGAGTGAAGCCATCTCTCTGGAAGGTACGAGGTACCAATACGGCGGAACTACCCCGACAGGGTTTGACTGCAGTGGTTTTATTACCTATTTGTTTAAGAAATATGTTCCCTCATTACCCAGGGTCTCCAGAGATATGGTACGTTTCGGCAAAAAGGTGAATGTATCGGAGATTTTGCCCGGCGATCTCGTTTTTTTTGCCACCGGGAGGGACGGAGGAACAATAACCCATGTTGCCCTTTATATAGGAAAGAATGCAGTTATTCACAGTGTGTCTGAAGGACCTCAAAGAGGGGTAATTGTAACAAGTCTAAATACAACCTACTGGAAAAGAAGGCTGAGTTGTGCCGTCAGGGTGCTTCCCGGTGCATCTCTGGTGGAGAGGTCAGATAAACCACAAAAAAATCCGGGAAAACCGGGAAATTCGGGGACGGAGGAACAGAAAGTGATCGCAGAAACGATAATAGATGTACCTAATCCGGCAATATCGCCATGGAATACCTTTGATGGGGTGATCGAGGGGGATTTCAACCTCTATCTTGAAAAGGAGAAGAATGCATTTAATGAGTGGAAGAATAATAACTAATCATCTCTCATTTTTTTTCTGTGGTAAATTAAAAGATTTTTATATGGACCATGTTTCGGGATAGAAATGATACCCTCTTTTATAAGTTCAATTATTCCTTCTTTGACCTCCTCCTCAGTCCAGGAACACAGAGCTCCATAAAAACGGGAATGGTAGTACCCGTTTAAATATACTTCAGGGTATCTTTTGCCTGAGAGAGTTAGGACAGCTTCTCTTAAAGCTGTTTTCCGGGAATGCTTTTTTACGAAGCCGGAAAGAGCTGAGAAACCGGATATTTCTTTCTGCAGTTCTTTGTTGCAGACATCACATCCGCTGCAGTTTTCATTCGTTACTCCGAGTAGTTTTAACAAGGAAACTCTCCTGCAGGCCCTGTCATTTGTCAGAGCATGAAGAAAATCAAGATAACGCTGTTTAAGAACAGGATTATCCATTCTGTAGGTATCAGTAAAATCGCTATCTGAAATAAGACTAACAGCTTCCGCCTCTTGTCTGTCCCGCCCGGCTCTGCCGGATTCCTGAAGATAAGCTTCGACTGACGGCGATGGATCAAGATGTATTACTGTTCTTATATTCTGCTTATCAACCCCCATACCATAAGCACAAGTAGCTGCCAGTATTCCATCAGAACTGTTGTAAAACCACTTTTCGGTCTCTTTTTTTTCCTCCTTTGAAAGCCCTGCGTGATAGAAGAAAATGTTCTTTTCATTGAGCCTTTGTCTTAAGTACCGGGCTGTCAGCTCAGTGCTTGTTCTGCTTCTACAGAATACGAGTATGGGTCTGGAGCAGGTACTGGAAAGATTAAACAGGTCATATTTTTTTGAGATGGTATGTAATACCCTGTACCGGATGTTCGGTCTGTCCGGATCTGCAGTTATAAGCAACGGGGAGACATCAGGAAAGAGTATTTCCTTTACCCGTGATAAAATGGCTTCTGAAGCTGTAGCGGTGAAGGCGGTTACGATATCAATGTCTGCTTCTTTATAAATTCTGTTTATCTCAAGATAAGATGGTCTAAAGGTATCACCCCATTCTGAAACAATATGCATCTCATCTATAACAAGATGTTTTATTTGTAGTGTTTTCAGTTTTTCAAGAACATCATGCTGCAGCAGAGTTTCGGGGTTGGAAAGGATGATTTTTGATTTACCAGTTTTTACATCGTTCCATATTTTGCCTCTTTCAGCCTTTGACTGTCCCCCTCTCAGAATTGAAGGGCTGAAGTTGTTTTCTATCAAGCGTCTTGCCTGGTCTGCTATGAGTGACAGGAGTGGAAAAATCACAAGTGTTATTCCATCTATAAGGGGAACAGGGAGCATAAAACAAAGGGACTTACCGGCTCCCGTGGGGAGGATTACTATCTGATAGGGATTTGTATCGTACTTTTCCATCTCTCCAGTAACTGTATTCCGACCAAGCTGCGGTGCAAACCCTTCAACCTCCGCTGCCTCGAGAATATTGGTAATAACCAGCCTTTGATAGGGAAAGAGGTACTTTATCCCAAAGTATTCCAGAGCGGTGGTATTAAGGAAATCATGTTCCCTTTTATCTTTCTCCATACTATTAAATACAGGAAAAAAATGCTGCTGATTCATACAATATTCATATTTTAAGTGTATACTCTATCAATATGGAAAAGATTCTTGTTGTAGATGATGAAGTAAAAATTCAAAAGATGGTGCGAGACTATCTGGATGCAGTCGGTTTTCAGACTGAAGGGGCTTCTGACGGATTTTCTGCTTTAAAGATGGCTGAAAGTGAAAAATTCGATTTAATCGTTCTTGATTACATGCTGCCAGGAATAGACGGGGTAGATATTATACGTACTATAAGAAAAAGCTCTTCTGATCATTCCTCCGTCCCCATTATTATGCTGACGGCAAGAGCAGAAGAGTCGGATAAGCTTATGGGACTGGAGATAGGGGCAGACGATTATGTTGTTAAACCCTTTAGTCTTAAAGAGCTGGCAGCACGGATCCGCAGTGTTTTGAGAAGAACACAAGGAGTCAAAAGCGGAGATGGAAACAGGGCAGAGAAGTTAAGCTATAAGGACATCGAAATGGATGTGGAGAGCCGGGTTGTTAAAAAGAAAGATGAAAATGTCCCTTTGACAATGGTACAGTTTGAGCTTTTGAAGACTTTTCTTGCCAGCCCCGGCCGGGTGTTTACCCGTAGTGATCTTCTTGAAGCACTACAGGAAGCTACATACGAGAGCTATGAGCGGACTATCGATGTTCATATAAAAAATATCAGAAAAGTCCTGGAGGATGTTCCTTCCAATCCTGAATATATTGTAACCGTTTGGGGAGTGGGGTACAAACTTGCTTAAAACAAAGTTATGGTTTAAATTAATGCTCAGTTTTGCAGTAGTTATTGGGCTGGGGAGTATTATTGCTGCTTTTTCAATAAACAGGGCTACGTATACTGCCTTCAGCAATATGGTACGTCAGGGAGATATTGTCGTTGCAGAGGAGCTTGCAGAAACACTTGCAATTCTCTACAAGGAGAAAGGGTCCTGGCAGAGTGCAGATGAAATAGTTTTAAAACCATATCAGCACATATACATTCAGGGCAGAATTATGGGTTCCATGGGCCGGAATCTTGAAAGAGGACGAGGGATGGGGCAGCAGATAGGAAGTACCCATATTGTTGTCACAGATAAGAAAGGCAGTGTTATCCTTTCCACGGGTGAGTATAAGCCTGGTTCTGTTATACCGGTGGATAAAGGAATCCCCATTCAGATTACAGAAGAATCAAAGGTAGTTGGTTACGTCTTTGTCGGTTCAATGATTGGAGCCGGTTTATTACCTTTTCAGGAAGAGTTTCTAAAGAGTTCTACCAAAGCAATATTTTTTTCGCTCTTTTCAATGATTCTGATAGCCGTAGCAGTGGGATATTTCCTGATACGTCATATAACTTTTCCTGTTAAAAAGCTCACCTTTGCCTCGAAAAGTGTAGCTGCAGGGAATCTGGATACTGAAGTTCTCATTTCCCAGAATGATGAACTCGGAGAGTTGTCAAAGAGTTTTAATTTAATGACAGAATCGCTTCGGCGGGCTGAGGAGTGGAAAAAGCAGATTATTGCCGATGCTGCTCATGAGCTTAGAACACCAGTAAGTCTTATCCAGGGGCGTCTTGAAATGATGATTGAGGGTGTTTATCCGGTAGATGCTGAAGGAATAAAAATTGTTTATGAAGAAACTCTGATGTTGACCAATTTGATAAAGGAACTTTCTGAGCTCTCAAATGCTGAAGCTGGAACAGTCTCATTACGAAAAGAAAAGATGAGTATCCGGAACGTTCTCGAGTATGCAAAGGAATATTTTCTTCCTTCAGCTGAGGAGAAAAGTATTACTCTCGAATTAGTTATTCCGGATCCTGTTCCAGAGCTTGATATTGACATTCAGAAGATGAATCAGGTTTTGGGGAACGTGCTTTCCAATGCCCTGCGGTATACTCCTGAAGGAGGTAATATCCGTCTTTCCTCCCGTTATATAAAGGAGGAAAATATTGTATTAATCTGTGTT
>QNBL01000039.1 GCA_003641695.1 Spirochaetota bacterium | reverse complement strand
TTGGAGCTGAGTTAAAATATGCAGGATTTGATGCGGTATCTATAACGGGAAGAGCTGAATCATTATCCTACCTCTACATTGATCCGGACAAACAAACTATTAATCCTGTTCCCGATCTTGCCGGAACAGGTTCTTTTGAAACAGAACAGAAAGTGAAACAGCTTGTGGGGGATAAAAATGTAAAAATACTTACCATTGGACCTGCGGGGGAACAGAAAGTCCCCTTTTCCTGCATTTCATCGGAACGGTACCGGCAGCTTGGGAGAGGCGGTATTGGTGCTGTAATGGGAAGCAAGAATCTCAAAGCTATTGCGATCAGAGGATGGCTGGATGTTACGGTAGAAGATTTTGAAGGTACAATGCGTCTTGCTGAAGAATTTCATGAAAAAGACGGTGTTACCGCAGAAGATAATGAAATTTATCAGTATGGAACTCCTGTATTGGTAGATCTTGCTCAGGAATCCGGATTGCTCCCGACAAAGAACTTTTCCGAAGGGAGATTTGATAACTACAAAAATTTAAACGGTGAAGCATTTAAGGATGTCAGACAAAACAAAAAAGCCTGTTTTGGATGCGGTATTGCCTGCGGGAACTGGGTCAAAGAGGGAGACCACCAGGTTGAGGGCCCTGAGTTTGAAACCATTGTTCTTGGCGGAACATCCCTGGGAATTGGAGAGCGGGCATCGGTCATTGAATTCAATGCCCTTTGTGATGATTATGGTATCGACACCATTTCCACTGGAGGAACCATTGCCTATATGATGGAGATGACTGAAAAGGGGTTTCATGATTTTGGAATAATGTTCGGTGATAAAGAAAAAACACTACAGGCGGTGAAGGATATAGCCACGAGAAGCGGGAAATGGGCAGAAGCTGCTGAAGGAACCAAAGGTTTATCGGAAAAGTATGGACATAAGGAACTGGCCATTAATGTTAAAGGAATGGAACTGCCGGGTTATGACCCCCGGGGTTCGTACGGTATGGGAATAGCGTATGTAACCGCACCAAGAGGCGGCTGCCATATGAGTGCATACCCTATTGCCCTTGAGGCTTGGGGAGATCGGGATCCCTTTACCTTTGACGGGAAAGGAGTGCTTGTTGCAAAGATGCAGAATTCCCAGTTTGCAAAATTTTCTTTTGGAGTATGTGATTTCTGGCCTATTAACAGTGAGACATTGGGAAAATTGTTTGAAGTTACCTTTGGAGGTTCATGGCCTAAAGAAAAGGTAAGAGAAGTAGGAGAAAGGGTGTTTAATCTTCAAAGGATGTTCAGCGTAATGGCTGGATTTACTAAAAATGCTGACAAGCTCCCCCAACGGTTTTATAAGGAGGTTTTAAAAGCAGGACCTCCCGCAGATATTCCCATGACAGAAGAAGCTTTTGACAAAGCAATGCAGGAGTACTATGAATACCGGGGATGGGATTCTCTCGGAAGACCCACCATCAAAAAACTGCAATCCTTGGGAATTGAAAAGCATCTTATAGATGAATATACCTCCAGAGTGACACTGTAAATGAAAGAGAATATCCTGCTTCAGCGGTACGATAAAACCGAGAAGGGAGATTACATAATCAGTGTGAAGGTAGATTCCTTCCAAACCCTTTTTAATGAATTTGATTTCCATTCTTCATATTGGAAAAGAGATCTCAGGGAAGAATTTGTGGCATATCTTATTGAATGTGCCGATGAGATAGGACTTAAAAACAAGTTCGTTATACAAGTTGTCCTGCCCGTGGAGGAGAAAAAGAAAAGAGATAATATTGAACAGAAGTTTTCCGAAGCTTTGAAACACTACTTCTACTATCTTGTTCATCTTTCAAAAAAGAATATTAAAAAAATTGTCCGTAAAATAATTTTTAATTTTTTTATCTCCATAGCCCTCCTCTCTGTAGTTTTTTTCACTAGTAAGATGGAGGGAGATAAAGAATCCATGCTCTACATGATATTTAACGAAGGGCTTTATATAGCTATCTGGGTTCTTATGTGGCCGGTTTTTTCCGATTTTCTTTTCGATCTTAAGGAGGAATTTGATAATATAGCAATCTATAGAAGAATCACCAAAACAAAGGTGGTACATGTATACTTTTAATTTATCATATGCAGTTCAGCCGGATATTACCGGCATATCACCATACTAACGTAGCATGGTGAAAATAAACTTGTAAAAAGGGGATGAAAATCATGGAAATCAAGAAGTCACTGTTTTCCCGTATACTAATTACGGTACTGGTGCTCGTTTTTGTTTCTGCTGCTGCTTTCGCAGGAGGACAAAAGGAGGGTTCGGCAACTCAGACAAGTAAAGCCGTAGACGCCAGGTTTAATGTGGGCTTTACCACCGATCAAGCTCTTTCAACACTTATACCCGATGAAAGCTGGCAGTACATGGAAATGGGCTGTATTTTTTGGCCGCTGGTATATGACCAATTGTGGATTATGGGCCCAGCGCCGGACTACAAACCAATCCCCATGCTGGCAGAAAGCTGGGAAACCAAGGACAACCAGACATGGACTTTTCATTTAAGAAAAAATGCAAAGTTTCACGATGGGACGCCGGTAACAGCAGAGGATGTCGCTTTTACCCTGAAGTATCTGCCGGCTTCCGACCCTGCATGGGAATATGAAGATACTGATTGTGATGATATACAGGTTATCGACGACCATACCATACAGTTTACCCTTACAGCAAAACATGGAGGTGATTATCCTCCTGTTTTCTGGACTCCCATACTTCCAAAACATATCTGGGAACCCTATAAGGATGACATGCACTCCTATGACAATGCCGGTGCAGTTGGTTCAGGCCCCTTCAAACTCAAAGAGTTTAAAGCAGATCAGTATATCTGGCTGGAAAGGAACGAAGATTACTGGGGGAATAAACCGGGAGCACAAACGGTAGTACTAAAAACCTACGGTAGTGCGGAAGCACGGAACCTGGCCTTGAAGAAAGGCGAAATTGATATGATAGGCTATAATGGTATTGATCCTCTATCTCTCAGCAGTTTTAAGGATACTCAGAATATTGAGGTTAAAATTGACCCCGGTATTACTATTGACTGGCTGTCTTTCAACCTGCATAAGGAAAATGCAATTACCGATATCAATGTACGAAAAGCAATCATGTATGGAATAGACATAGACCGTATTATTTCAATAGCATATCTCGGTTATGCAGAACCTGCTGACAGTTTTATGTACAAGGAATTACCAGATCATAATCCCGACCTGCCTCAGTTCACCTATAACATTGAGAAGGCAAAGGCTATCCTGGCAGAAGCCGGTTACAGAGACACTGATGCAGACGGTACATTAAACGATCCTGAAACGGGTGAAAATCTCGTATTTGAACTTCTTGGACCATCAGATTGGACTCAAGAAGTAAAAATGATCACCCTTATAAAAGAGCAAATGAGTGATATCGGTATTAGTATTAAACCCAAAATTGTAGATCTTGATACCTTTTATGAGTTTTGGTACGCACCGGAAGAGGACGGTTTCGACATCTCCATTGGAAACGAAGAACCCGGTCCTCATGCGGACTGGATTTGGGAATTTGCCCGCAGCTGGGACAACGGCGGTGAGGGCTGGAATTGTGCGTATTATAACAATGCTCAATTTGATGAATACCTTGATGACATGGCAGAGCAGAGTGATAGGGGAGCAAGGAAAGCGGACCTTTTTAAAATGCAGGAAATACTTGCCGATGATCTTCCTTACGGCTTTCTTTTACGGTGGAAATCCATTAACCCTGTTAGAACAGATAGATTTACCGGGTATACAAGCACCATGGGTGGAGTTTCAACATGGATAAATCCCTGGTCTTATTTTAACGTAAAACCGGCTGAGTAAGTATTTTTTTATAAACAAGCTCCCCTTTTCAAACGGGGAGCTTTATTTAAAGAGGGGGTCTTTGCATACTTGAAAACATTACAATTTATACTAAAAAAGCTGACAGGAGCTTTAATCACGATAGTAGCCATAGCAATAGCAAACTTTGCAATATTCCGGATTGCCCCGGGAGATCCGATACGGATGATGTTTAAGGACCCGCGGGTAAGTACAGAGCAGCTTCAGGCAATGCGGGTTAAGTTCGGACTTGATAAATCCATAGGAGGGCAGTTTATTGATTATGTAAAACAGCTCCTTCACGGGAATTTGGGGTTTTCCTTCTGGCAAAAAAGACCGGTCGCCGATGTCATTGGCGACAGAATAGGCCAGACTCTTATTCTTGTTGTTACGGCTTTGGTAATTGCAACAACCCTGGGTATTATTCTCGGAGCAATTTCAGGATGGCGGAACGGGTCCAAAACGGACAGAACAATACTTTCTCTTTCTCTCGTACTGTATTCCATCCCGACTTTTGCCATGGGGATACTCCTCCTCCTCGTTTTCGGATTTATCCTGCTTCTCTTTCCACTTGGAGGTATTACAACACCAGCTTCAGGATTCACAGGATTTATGTATTTAAAGGATGTTCTCTGGCATATGGTACTCCCTGCTTTTTCCATTGTACTGTGGTATGTGGGGGAATACATACTTCTAACTCGAAGTTCCATGGTAGAAGTTATGGATCAGGATTACATTGTTACCGCCCGGTCAAAGGGTCTGAGAGAGTCTGTTATTTTACGGAAACATGCTCTTCGCAATGCTCTGCTGCCGGTAGTTACCCTTTCGGGAGTAAACTTTGCTTTTGCCATTGCAGGAGTTATAGAAGCAGAAACTGTTTTTTCCTGGCCCGGTATCGGCAGGCTAACCTATGATGCAGTTATGAAGCGGGATTATCCATTGTTGCAAGGTATTTTTCTGCTCTTTGCTGTCTCGGTTGTTGTTGCAAATTTTATTGTAGATCTTATTTATACAAGAATAGATCCCCGCATAAAGACCGGAGCAGCCCATGAGTAATACAAAAGCGGAACTTAGCATAAACAAAAAAAGAAAACAGAAGATAAGAAACCAGAAAATTAAAGATTTTTTATATCTTCTCATTGATCATAAAATGGGGAAGATCGGGGTTGGCATTATTGTTATTTTTCTATTTGTTGCTCTTGCTGCTCCTCTATTGAGAACAGTCAGCCCCCACCAATCGGGGAATGCATCGGAAATACTCATTCCTCCAAACAGTCAATTCATTTTGGGAACAGACGATCTTGGAAGAGATGTGTGGAGCCAGGTGCTTTACGGATCACGGGTTTCCCTCCTTATAGGGTTTGTAAGCGCTCTTGCCACTGTTGTTACCGGAACTCTCGTTGGAATAATAGCTGGATTCTACGGAGGGATCCTGGAGGAAGTGCTCATGCGCATTGTAGATTTTTTTATGATGCTCCCTGCACTCCCACTGATGATCGTTCTTGCTGCTGTCCTCGGGCCGAATATTTGGAACATTATTTTTGTGGTGACTCTGATAAGCTGGCCGACAACTGCACGGGTTGTCCGTTCACAGGTACTTTCATTGAAAGAACGGCCTTTTGTAGAAGCATCACGATGTATTGGAGCAAAGAATTCTTTCCTGATGTTTGGAGAAATTTTCCCTAATGTTGTACCCATTCTTTTCGCAGAAGCTGTTATCATGATAACAGAAGCAATTTATGCAGAGGCTGTTTTAAGTTTTCTCGGACTTGGAGACCCGGTACGGATGAGCTGGGGCTCAATGCTCCACTTTGCTTTTGATTCAGGAACAATGGCACGGGCTCCATGGTGGGTTTTACCCCCTATTGTCTCCATAATACTTCTCATAATTGGATTTTCCTTTCTCGGAACGGCCGTAAGCGATATTCTTAAACCCGGATACAAAGAAAAAAAGGGACTGTAACATAATGAACATACTGGAAATTAAAGACCTTAAGGTGTACTACATGACCAAGAATGGTCCTGCCAAAGCGGTTGATTCCATATCATTTTCTGTTGAGAAAAATAAAACAGTAGGACTGATTGGAGAATCGGGCTGCGGGAAAACTACAACAGCCCGGGCAATAATGAATTTTGTCAAGGAACCGGGGGAAATAGCCGGAGGTGAAATTATTTTCAATGGAAGAAATATTCTGAACCTTTCGGATGGAGAACTTCGTGCCTTGAGAGGCAAAGAGATAACCATAGTAAGGCAGGAAGCTCAAAATGCCCTTAACCCCGTAATGACTATAGGAGATCAAATAGCAGAAGTAATTCTGGAACACGAGAGAATTGATAAGAAAGCAGCGTGGCAGCGTGCAGAAAAGCAGCTTGACCTTGTAGGGATAAGCCACAAAAGGGCAAAAACCTTTCCCCATGAAATGTCGGGAGGTATGCGGCAAAGAGGGATGATTGCCATTGCAACAGCTTGCAATCCCGATTTTATTATTATGGATGAGCCCATAACAGGACTTGATGTTATTGTGCAGCGTCAGCTTTTAACCCTGATAAACGATTTGAGAAACAGACTGAATCTCACAGCACTTTTCATTGCCCATGACTTATCTGTGGTATCTGAAACATGTGATGAGGTCGTTGTTATGTACGCAGGGAAAATTATGGAGAAAGCCGATGTGGTATCATTATATCAAAACCCGCTGCACCCGTATACAAAAGCTCTTATTCACTCATATCCGAGTATTCGGGGAGAAAGGCGAAAACTTAAAAGTATACCGGGGTCTCCCCCCCTGCTGGTTAATCCGCCGGAAGGATGCAGATTTCATCCGCGCTGTGAGTTTGCAACTGATCTGTGCAGAACTGTAGAACCTGAAATTCGCCGCATAAACGGCCATAGTGTCGCATGCCATATCGTTAAGTAGGATGAATATGAACAGAAAAGAAATACTTCACGTCGAAAACCTGAAAAAATATTTTAAAATTAAAAAAGGACTTCTAGGCTATTTAAAAAAGAGTGATCAGGAGTACATTCATGCTGTTGATGATATCAGTTTTTCCGTAGGTGAACAGGAAGTGCTTGGATTTATAGGAGAATCTGGTTGCGGAAAATCAACCATGAGTAGAGTACTCCTGCGTCTCATAGAACCCACATCGGGGACTATTATCTTTGACGGGGTAGACCTCTTGTCCCTCGACAAAGAGGATCTGCGGAAACACCGGAGATTTATGCAGATGATCTTCCAGGATCCCTTTGGATCCTTAAATCCTCGAAGAACAGTCTCAGACACCCTGCGCCAGACGGTACGGACTCATCATCTTGCCGCTACAATTGCAGAAGAGGATAAACTGATCCGCCAGGCAATGGAAGAAGTAGAACTTGTACCCGTCGAAGAATACTGGGATAAGTACCCGGCTCTTTTAAGCGGAGGACAACAGCAGCGGGTAAGTATGGGCCGTGTTATTATTCTGCATCCGAAATTTGTTATTGCAGATGAGCCCGTTTCCATGCTGGATGTCTCAGTCCGTATAGGTATTCTGGAACTTTTGGAAAAAATTAAACAGAAATATACTATCTCTTTCATCTATATAACCCATGATCTTTCTACAGCACGATATATCTGTGACCGGATTGCCATAATGTACCTTGGCAAGCTGGTAGAAATCGGACCTACCGAAGAAATTCTAGCACATCCTGTGCATCCTTACACCAAAGCCTTGATTGCAGCAGTGCCTGAAATTGATCCAACGGTCAAAGTTAAGGATGTTCCCATTAAAGGTTATGTCCCTGTTGTTCCCGGAGAAAGCAGTAACTGCAGATTTTTCCCCCGCTGTCCATATGCTTTTGAAAAATGCAGTACCGATTCCCCTGTTATGCAGAAGATAGGCAAAGATCATTTTGCAGCCTGTTTCCGGGTGGAAGAGGCTCTGTAACACCATACTCACCGGTACGTGGAGATTCCCTGATTTTTTTACGGTAATTTGTTGACCAATTGTCATTTTGACAATATATTTAAGTTTGCTTAACTATTAAGGAAGCTTATATTATGAAAGAGAAACAACAGATCATTGATTTATTAAACGAATGGACACAACTACTATGCCAGAAAAATTTTTCCTCCCTTATTTCAAATGCAAAAAAAAGAGGGATTTCCATTTCCCAGATAAGCACCCTCTATAAACTGCGCCACAAGGGAAAAATGAGTGTTTCCCAGCTAGCAGACACCCTGGGTATTTCCAATGCGGCAGCCAGCCAAATGCTTGAAGGGTTAGTAGAAAAAAAGTATATAACCCGCAGCGGAGACCCTTCTGACAGACGGGTAAAAATTATTTCAATTTCCCCCGAAGGCCGGGAATTTCTACACTCCAATATGGAAGAACGGGATCGATGGCTTAGCGCTCTTTCTGACATTCTTTCTCAAGAGGAATCGTCACTCATTATTCGAGCTTTGAAAATACTACTATCCAGGACTGCTTTAACTGAGAAGGATCAACAAATTATAAAACACCCTAAAAAGGAGTCATCCTGCTTATGAAACAGCTTTTTACCTATTTTAAACCATACCTGATTCTGCTATCGGCAGCTATTGTACTGTTGTTTATTCAAGCATATACCAACCTTGCCCTCCCCGATTATATGTCGGATATTGTAAATACCGGAATTCAGCAGGGAGGTATTACCAATGCAGTTCCTTCTGCAGTACGAAAAGAAACACTGGATAAACTGCTTACCTTTACAAGTAAGGATGACACCCTTTTTGTCCTGCAAAACTATACTTTGATGAAACATGGAACTGATAAAGCAGCTGCATATCAAACCCTCTATCCCCGGCTAGAGCAGGAAGACCTATATATCCTGAACAGTTCTGACAGTAAGACCATAGAACGCCTCAATGTCATTTTAACCAAACCCTGGCTTATCACCGCAACTATTGAAAATCCTCAATTTAATCCTGCAGACGGAATGCCTGATTTTTCCGGACTCCCGAAAGATACCGATCCATGTACCTCTATAAAAGCCCTTCCAGAACCGGATAAAAAGCAGATAATTTCCATGCTAAAAAGTAAATTTGATATAATGATCCCTAAAATGGCGGAAAAAGCTGCTGCATCACTGGTAAGACTTGAATACTCTGCAATAGGAATGGATACCGGTTCAATTCAAATAAGGTATATGTTCCATATTGGGACCCTCATGCTGCTGTACACTCTTATAGGTGCAGCGGCAGCCATTATAACCGGGTTTTTATCGGCAAAAATTGCAGCCGGTTTTGCCCGGGATATCCGTTATGGTATCTTCGAAAAAATAGAACACTTTAATGCCCAGGAATTTGATACTTTTTCTACTGCATCCCTTATAACCAGATCCACCAATGACATTATGCAGATTCAAATGATAACCGTTATGCTGGTTTCCATGGCATTCTACGCCCCCATAATCGGGATAGGCGGAATTATCAGGGCAATCGGAAAAAGCAGTTCCATGTGGTGGATTATTGCTCTTGCTGTTGCTGTCCTCTTAATCATCATAGCTACCGTTTTTAATATTGCAGTTCCAAAATTTAAATTGCTGCAGCGGTTAATGGATAAACTCAATCTGGTAAGCAGAGAATCTCTCTCCGGTATGCTGGTGATACGGGCATTCAATATGCAGACCCACGAAGAGAAACGCTTTGATGAAGTAAACAAAGACCTGACAGGAACAATGCTCTTTGTAAACAGAGTCATGGTCGTTATGATGCCGGTGATGCTTCTTATTATGAATGGATTATCCATTTTGATTATATGGGTAGGAGCAAAACAAGTAGCAGCTTCTACCATGCAGATTGGGGATATGATGGCTTTTATGCAGTATGCCATGCAGATTGTTTTTGCATTTTTAATGCTGTCAATGATGTTCATCATGATTCCCCGGGCGGCTGTATCTGCAGGCAGAGTTGCGGAAGTCCTGGGGACAGAGCCGGTTATTAAAGATCCTTCCGGTCCGGTATCATTCAAAGAACCCTTTGACGGAACTGTTGTTTTCGAAAATGTCTCATTCAGATATCCCGGGGCAAAGGAAGATGCTCTTCATAACATTAGCTTTACCGCAAAGAAAGGGCAAACAACTGCTTTTATCGGACCGACAGGCTCAGGGAAAAGTACCCTTGTTAATCTTATACCCAGGTTTTACGATGTCACCAGGGGGAACGTGTATGTCGGGGGGGAAGATGTACGAACTGTTACGCAGCAGGATCTTCGGGGAAAGATAGGATACATTCCCCAAAAATCGGTCCTTTTCAGTGGAACAGTAGAGGATAATTTACGTTATGGAGATAAAAATGCAGATTCCGGCACAGTGCAGTCCGCCCTGTCCGTATCACAAGCTGAAGAGTTTATTGAAACCCTGCCAAAGGGAATTAAAAGCGACATTTCCCAAGGGGGAGCAAACGTTTCAGGAGGCCAGAAACAACGTATTTCGATAGCCCGGGCTCTGGTAAAAAAAGCACCGATATACATTTTTGATGATAGCTTCTCAGCTCTTGACTTTAAAACCGATGCAAAACTCCGTAAGGCACTGGCAATGAACAGTAAAGAAAGCACCATCCTGCTGGTTGCACAACGTGTATCCACCATAAAAAATGCTGATCAGATAATTGTTCTTGAGGAAGGCAAAATTGCAGGCATGGGAACTCACAAAGAACTCATGGAAAGCTCAAAAGTATACAGGGAGATTGCAACATCCCAATTATCACGGGAGGAACTCGCATGAGCGACAACACTCACAATAAATCAACCACCAACACCTCTTACCGATCGGGAGGGTTCAGAGGTCCCGGATCAGGAAGACATATGGGTATGGGAAGTGGAGAAAAAGCCAACGATTTTAAAGGAACCATGGGTAAGCTTGTTACATACCTCGGTTCCTATAAAGCAGCAATTATTCTGATTCTTATTGTTGCTGCAGGTTCCACTGTTTTCAGCATTCTGGGTCCTAAAATACTGGGAAAAGCAACCACAAAACTTTTCGAAGGTGTAATGGCTAAATTAAGCGGAACAGGATCCATAGATTTCCCTGCCATAAAACATATTCTTCTCTTTGTTCTTGGACTGTACCTTATATCCGCACTGCTAAGTTACATACAGGGGTGGATTATGTCGGGGGTTGCCGTAAAAATAACGTACCGATTTAGAAAAGACATTGCCGAAAAAATAAACAGAATGCCCCTCTCCTATTTTGATGGAACCAGTCATGGAGAAGTTCTATCCAGGATAACCAACGATGTCGATACGGTAAACCGCACGTTGAGTCAAAGCCTTTCCCAGATTGTAACATCACTTGTCATGGTTGTTGGCGTTCTTGTAATGATGTTCTCAATTAACTGGATCATGACCCTTGTTTCGCTAATAATCATTCCCCTTTCCATGGTTCTTGTCAGAATAATCATTAAGCAGTCTCAAAAATATTTTAAGCAGCAGCAGGAATATATCGGGCATATCAACGGCCATGTTGAAGAAATGTACGGCGGCCATATTGTCATGAAGTCGTTTAACGGTGAAAAAAATAGTATTGATACCTTCAAAAAATATAATGACACCTTATTCAGTGCCGGATGGAAATCGCTCTTTCTTTCACGAATCATGATGCCCATGATGACGATTCTGGGGAACATCAGCTATGTTGCCATAAGTATCCTCGGCGGCTGGCTTACCATAAAGAAAACGATTACTATTGGGGATATCCAGGCTTTTATTCAGTATGTCAGAAGTTTCACGCAGCCCCTTACCCAGCTTGCAAATATTTCCAACATACTGCAGCAGACTGCAGCTGCTGCAGAGAGGGTGTTTACTTTTCTTGAAGAAAAGGAACATTTGGACGAAAGTGGTAAAGAAGACTTACCTGCAGATATTTCCGGCATGGTTGAGTTTAGAAATGTTCATTTCGGCTATACAAAAGACAAAATTATTATTAACAACTTTTCTGCCAAAGCTGAAAAAGGTAATAAAATTGCCATTGTCGGTCCGACAGGTGCTGGGAAAACTACTATGGTAAAACTTCTTATGCGCTTCTACGAGCTTCATTCGGGCTCAATTCTTATAGATGGTCTCAATATAAGCAGCTATACACGAAGCTCTTTACGCAAACTTTTCGCCATGGTTCTTCAAGACACATGGCTGTTTAACGGTACCATTATGGAGAATATCCGCTATGGAAAACCTGATGCTTCTGATGAAGAAGTTATTGCAGCAGCAAAAACTGCCCATGCTCACCATTTTATTATGGCTCTGCCCGGAGGATACGATATGGTTATTAATGAAGAAGCAAATAACATATCCCAGGGAGAAATGCAGTTATTAACCATTGCCCGGGCAATTCTTGCAAACCCTAAAATGCTCATTCTTGATGAAGCGACCAGCTCGGTGGATACCTTGACAGAAATTCATATCCAGAAGGCAATGGATTCCCTAATGGCAGGCCGGACAAGTTTTGTTATTGCCCATCGTCTTTCCACCATCAGGGATGCAGATCTAATTCTGGTAATGAATAACGGTGATATTATTGAACAGGGCAGCCACAAAGAACTGCTTGAAAGGAAGGGATTTTACGCTGAACTGTACAACAGCCAGTTTGAGTACACTGAAACTGCATAGTGGAGATCACCCCGCAAGGGGTGGTTCTTGGACTAGTACCTCCTTTTCCCTTCAAAAAAACCATCTCCATTCTTACATCTGGTATTTCCTCTACCTCTACATCAAAAAGGTTTTTTTCAAGAATTACCAGATCTGCCTTTTTACCCGTTTTAATCGATCAAATTTCGTTTTCCAGGAACAGTGACCGTGCTCCGCCCATGGTACTGGCATACAGCATGGAATCAAGAGAAGCTCTCTCTTTTAACGGAG
>QNBL01000038.1 GCA_003641695.1 Spirochaetota bacterium | reverse complement strand
AAGAATATTTTTTTCATGGCTATCCTCCTTAATAAGGAATATAGCACAAAGTATATATAAAATCCGGAAAAATTACTGAGTTTTAATAAAGATGGCGCTCCCTTTGGCATAGACAGTTCCGTCTGAATCCTTGACAGAACCGGATGTTCTGGCAATCCTTCTTTTCAACTCATCAATGCGCCCTTCAACGGATATCATTGTCTCCACCGGCAGGGGTTTGATAAACCGTACTGTCAGTTCAGCGGTGAATCCTTTCAAACCCTTTTGTATGCATGCCTGAGCCATGGTTTCATCGAGAAGCATGGAGATAAGTCCTCCGTGGGTTATGTTTGCCCATCCGGTAAAATAATCCGGAACTTCAAGGGAAGTAGCTACTGTTGTTTCATTAAGGGTATCAAAGGTTAGTTTCAGCCCCTTTTCATTTTTCACACCGCAGCAGAAGCAGTGATCGTCATTTTCAGCGGCGGCTGTTTTTATTGATTCTTCTCTGTCCATATTTTTACCCGAATACTGCAAATGATATTGCTATCCCGAGGGCAGTTCCGGCCACTGCCTGGGGATAGGTGTGGCCAAGCAGCGTTTTAAGGGCCTGCGGTTCAAATCCCTTGCCAAAGAGGGCGGAAAACTGCTTTGTAATATCGTTCAGGACTTCTGCATGCTTTCCTGCAGCTCTGCGAACACCGGTCGCATCATGAATAACTACCGCGGCCAGGACAGTGGAAATGGTAAAATAGGGACTGTTCCAACCATATACAAGCCCCATGGATGTGGCCAGGGTTGCTACTGCAGCTGAGTGGGATGATGGCATTCCCCCGGTCTCAAGCATCCTGTTAAGAAGCAGTTTCCTGTCTGTGACCAGGATAATAAGTGATTTTAATGCCTGAGCGGTAAAGGTAGAAAAAATTACCGTCAGTAGAATTGAGTTACTCATCAATTTAAACATAAATTTCTTCCTTAGTTATGGAGAAGGAGTATAATATCTCTGTTTTAAAAAAACAAGATAGCTACTTCTTTCTTTTTATACTGTCCAGAAGCGATCCCTCTTTTTTCAGGACTTCCTCCGGACTGACAGTTTTTTCGTCTTCTTTGGGAAGGGCTTTCTGTACCTCTTCCTGGATATGTTTATCCAGTTTTTTTTCTTTTGATTTAAGCTCTTTTGCTTTTTCCTTTGTTTTTTTGTCCTTGCTTTTTAGCTGGTTTTTTCTGGTCTTGGCAAGAAAGCTCATAAAGTAATATACAAATGAGTAGATTACTCCCGCGGCAAGGCTGATTATTATTACAGCAATTGTTGAAATATCTGTAAACTTATGTCCGAAAATGTTTATGGATGTTGTGTACTGAACGTTCATTGAAATAAAAATTGCCAGAATAACAAGGATGAGTATGTTTACAATTAGTCTAATCATTCTTTTTAATTCCCCTTTTTGTTAAATATTCAGGAATAGAAAGCATTGGCGGCCTTTCTTCCTCTACTATTGTCATGTTTATTGCTTCGAAGTCTTTATCATGTACCTGAAACTGTCTGAGGACCGTACTAAGCTCAGGCAGATCGGAGATTAAATTTAATGTTTGGAGTCTGCCGAAAAAAGTCTGGAGGATACCGAATGCCATTTTGCCGAGGCTTCTGGTTTCCTGATTCCGGTGAACCCTCTGATCCAGGTCTGTCTGGGCGAATGCCGCAAGACCATATTTGCTGTAGACATCAATGATATGTGCTGTTTCAACACCGTATCCAATAGGGAAGTGGAGTTCTTCAAGTACCTCTCTGCGTACTGCATATTCCCCTGACAGGGGCTGGATAATTGCAGAAAGTTCCGGAAAGAAAAGACTGAATAGCGGGCGTATAAGTATTTCCGTTACCCGGCCGCCTCCGGATGGGCGTATACCCTCGGAAAATGCCAGAGGCCGGTCGTAGAATGCTTTCACGTATTTTATCTCTTCCCGGTATATAAGCGGAGCAAGCAGTCCGTATGCAAATCTGGGATGAATATTTTTTATATCCGCATCAATGTAAACTATTATATCCCCGTCCAGCTGATAAATTGCCTTCCAGAGGTTTTCACCTTTTCCCTTTTTCGGCGGCAGATGAGGCAGAATATCAGATGCAAGATATGTTTCCGCTCCGAACGATTTTGCGACACTGATTGTGTTGTCAGAAGATCCTGAGTCAATAATTGCTATCTCGTCAATCAGCGGGTATCGGACCATTAGTTCAGAGTGGAATAGTATAATTTCTTTCGCTATGGTCCGCTCTTCGTTCAGAGTGGGGATGCACAGGGATATTTTCAGGTTCTGTTTTTCCTTTTCCCTGACAAGATCCGCAAGATCAGAAAAAGTAGAATGATGGAATGTGTTGTCTTTAAGCCAGTTATCAATTTTCACTGCAGCACCCCGTATCAATAGCCATTATTAAACCTACCAGCTGTGCAATTCCTTTGTATAAAGGTTCTATCTCAACTTTTTCAAGGGACGAGCTCTGCTTTGCGGTTTTGGTAATTCCAATTGCCACTGAAGGAATGTTCTTGTCAATAAAAGCAGATAACTCCGCAATATTCGGGGTAATCCTGGATTTAATTCCCAGCTTTTTATGGATTTCCCTTGCTGATGATGCAAGAGGATGAGAAAAACTGATTCCTCCCGGTTTTCTTTTTGCCATTACCTTTGTTTCAACCTTTGATCCGCTATGAGAAGAGACCTCCTGGGCAATATCCATTATCTGTTTCTGTAGATTGTCTACCATCTCACCCGATTCACTTCTGATTTCAAACCTGAGTGTAGCGTCCAGGGGTATGCTGCTGAACCCTCTGCCTCCTGATATGGAACTTAGAATAATATTTGTTCTTGGTTTGTTGGGTATAGGGATTTCCTGGATTCTGTTTATCAGTTCATTCATGGTTACTATGGATCCTACTGCACCGAATTTTGTCCAGTCATACTCTTCGGGAACCCAGCAGTTTATCTCGCATCGAGCCATTCCGATGGATGAATAACTCAAATCTCCCAGCTTGACACCTTCTACGGATATCCCGTTTGAAATATTGAGTTTTGTATTTTTCAAAAAGAACCGGATCCCCTCCAGATCCCCGGGTCCCAGACTTCTGGAAGTTCCCATTATGATAAGATTTGATTTAAGCTGTATCTTAAGCTGGTCCAGTATAAAGGGAAGGGAAATGGTCGCAGCAAGACTGACAATATTGTCGCTTAATCCTCTTCCCAGGATGTAATCCGGCTGAATGGAAAGAGTGTTGTTTTCCTCTTCCTCGAATACTGAATCAAGGTGGGAAACCACCAGAATATTTTTTTTCCCGCTCTTTCCAGGAAGAATACCAAGGGCATTACCGCTTTCATCGGTTGAGCAGTTTATAAGATTATCCTGGTTTAATCTGTTCAGTACAAAATCTCTAAGATTATCTTCTTTATATGTCGGGGCCGGGATTTCTCCGATCATAACAATATTGGTCAGTATGATATCCCTCATGTCCCGGATCATGGCTTCAATGTTAGGCAGTGAGTCCAGAATCCTTGCAAGCTTTTTATCCATGCCTCTATTGTAGCAGAAGCCTGATCAACTTGCAAGTTTGAGAAAACCTGATTCAGCTTATTGGTTTATCAGGTCAACAATCTGATTTACTGCATCATCCAGCTCATTTTGAAGAGTAGAAACCTGCTTTTCCGCATTGTTCACCCGTCTCATGAGATTCTTGATCCTCTGAGTAGATTTGGTTATTTCATCTGAAAGCTGAGCTATTGTTTTGTCTTTATCTGCAATGGTTTTATTGAGTTTCTCATTTTCTGCAAGAAGATCCGTCTGTTTCTGCTCATTGTTTGCCTGAGCCTCTGCAAACTTCTTCTCCAGCTCTTCTTTTTTCGCCTGTTCATCCTTGATAAGATTGTTCAGTTTATCAATCTCGCTGTTTTTATTATCGAGCTCATCGGTGAGTTCAGCTATTTTCCTGTCCGTATCTTTCTTGAGTTTGATATACTTTTCAGTTTCACTGGATGACAGTTTCTTAACCTTCAGATCATTTACTCCCTCAATCTTGTGTATAGCTGAAGAGAGGATCTCTTTATTGGTGGTATCCACTGAGTTTACCGCTGCACTCCGGTACTGTTCCAGAGCATCGGAAAGGTCTCCTTTTCTCAAGGCGGCATCCCCGAGAACTATGTAGTCTCTGGCACGCTCCTCCATGTTTTTTGCCTCAATTTCCCGCAGCTGGTTTACCGCTCCTTCAATCTTCGGAAGAGAAGCGATGGCGGCATTAAAGTACCGCTTTGCATCGTAGCTTTTCCCTGCTGCTGCAGCTTCTTCCCCTTTCCTGACATTTGCCCGTGCATTTATCAGAAGCTGGGCCGTTGCTGCGAGGGTTTTGAAATCTGTAGTATCCTCTGTTTTGGTCTGTGAAATTTCTTTCTCCAGGGAGTCGAGGATAAAGTTCTCTATCTTGAGCCTTTTAAAGATAGTCGGAAGAGACTGGATCTTGGGATCGGCCAGTATCTTTCTGACATCCTCGATTGCCAGGGAGGCTTTGGGATAATCTCCGTCTTCAATTGCACTCATTATTGTGGTGTAAGCTCCGGTAATCTGATCCTGTATCAGCTGTTCATTCCGCTGAAGCTCCCTCAACTGTTCCAGCTTGCTTGTTGCTTCGCTGCTCTGCCTGGTCAGAGCTTCTTTCTCAGCTTCGAACTGCTTTGTCAGTTCTTCTTCCCGCTTTTTGGCTTCTGCTTCAAGGGCCGCTTTATCCTTGTTTGCCTTATCAAGAACCTGCCGGGCCACTGCCTTGGCCTGGGCAAGTTCTTTCTCTTTTTCCTTAAGTGCAGCTTCCGATTCAGCTTTGAACGCATTCAGGGCTGAGTTTATTGCATCTTCCTTTTTAGTCTGGAATTCTTTCAGCTGTTTTTCCAGTTCTGCTGATGAAATCCCCTGTCCCTGTAATCTGGCTCTCTCTTTGGCAAGTTCCTCTTCCATTTGTTTGCGCAGTTCTGCTTCTTTGGCTTTAACCTGTGTTTCCATAGTTGCCTTGAGGTTAGAGCTCTCCTTGTCCAGTTTTTCCAGTTCACTTTGAATTTTGGAGATTTCCTGCTCCTTCTGCTGAAGTTTTTTCTCTGCCTGTTTTTTCAGCTCTTTTACTATTGAGTCTTCTGTAGACTGGTAGGTTTTTTCACTCAGTACCATGGTTTCTTCTTTTGCCTGAAAGTATCTGTTGGTAAAGAATAGCGCAGCGGCTATGACAAGTATTCCCATCAGGTTGACAGCAAGCGGAAGGGTTCCCCCTTTTTTTGCGGGTTTTACTTCGAATAGTTCGGGTGTAATGGATATTTTGCTTTGGGAGCTTATTTTTTCAATTTGCTGAAAGATCTCATCCTTCTCTTCTTCACTAAAGCCTTCTATCTGGAATCCTAAATCATCTTCCAGAACATTATTAGCTGTTTCTTTCACTGTTCAACCCTTGTATACCAAATAAAATATTGTCCTTATTCCTCTATAATCGGCAGAAACGGTATATTCTACAACTTCGGCTCCTGTTTTTATGTCTCTGCTGCTTAAGAAGGAAAGAGGAAAGGCCGATTCTAAACGAAGAAGAGTGTTCAAAACAGATAAACGGGTAGCGAATTGAGTATAAAAACCAAGATTATTTTTATAGTACTGCCGTTGCTGATTGTTTCCATGGTAATAACGGCAACCATTTCATCATTTTCCGCAAGAAGCGGTATGACTCGTATTGCAATAAAGTTCCTGAGCTTTAAAGCAGAGGAACTATCCAACTACGCAGATAATCAGTGGAAACTTCTTTTAAACAATCAACTCAGTGAGAATCCGACCTATGTTGAGGTAGCCAAAGGTGCGGTTCAGTCATATGCATTCTCAATCGTTAAAAGTAAAACAGAGATTATATTTGCTGTTGACAACGACATGAATGTTGTTATGTCAACAGGGGAATTGAAACTGGGGATAGAGGAAAAATCAAAACTCTATGAATACCTGGACAGGAAATCCTCCGGATGGGTAACCTTGACTGCCGGAGGCAGAAAGCGGGTAGGGTACGGTTTCTACTTCAAACCTTTTGACTGGTATTTTTTTGTTACCGAAGATGAAGAAACTTTTTACAAAGAGACTAAAGAGATTATTATTCAGACCGGGTATGTTCTTGCAGGAACGATTATCTTTTCAATTATACTCCTCTTCCTGTTTACCGGATATTTAACCAGACCGCTGAGGTCCATAGTTGCAACCATGCGTCACGTTATCTCGACAAACGATATGTCCCATAAAGTTCCGGTTGAGTTCAAAGATGAGATAGGTACGCTGGCCCACACCTTCAATATCATGACCGGTGAGCTGGACAAAGCCTACAAGCAGATAAAACAGTTTGCTTTTAAATCTGTACTGGCGGAAAAAAATGAGAGAAAAATACGTAATATCTTTCAAAAGTATGTGCCCAAGGATGTAATAGATACGATCTTTGCAAACCCTGAACAGATGCTTGTTGGCGAAAACAGAGTATTGGCTATTCTGTTTTCTGATATCAGAAGTTTTACCACCATATCGGAAGGGTATATGCCCGATGAACTGGTGTCGGTCCTCAACAGGTACTTTGCCACAATGGTTGATATCATCACCAGTCACAACGGAGTAATAGACAAATATATAGGGGATGCAATAATGGCTTTCTTCGGTGCTCCGGTGAAAAGAGATAATGATGCGATTGAAGCTTTGTATGCCGCTCTGGAAATGCAGGAAGCACTGCTTGAGTTTAACCGTGAACAGGTAAGGATCGGGAAACCGGAGTTTAAAACAGGGATCGGTATTAATTACGGAGTAGTAACCGTAGGAAATATTGGATCTGAAAAGAAAATGGACTATACTATAATTGGCGATATGGTTAACCTGGGATCACGGCTTGAGGGATTATCCAAACCCTACAAGCAGGATATAATCTTTTCCGAGAGTGTTTATAGAAAAGCCAAAGGGATCCTTCCATGCAGGATGATAGACAAGGTTGTTGTAAAGGGGAAAACCCAGGGGGAAAGCATCTATACTGCTAAAAAGGTTTTAACTCCTGCTGAGAAGAAGGCCTGGGCCTACCACAATGCAGGTATGAAACTGTATTACAAGATGCAATTCAAACGGGCAGCTAAATATTTTCTTGCGGTCCGGAAACTTCTCCCCGGCGATCATGTCGCGGGTATTTTCCTGGACCGGTGCAGAAAGTACATAAAACATAATCCGGGCAAAGACTGGAACGGATTGGAAGTACTCACTTCCAAGTAACGTAAGGAGGAATAAAATGGCAAAGAAGTATGATTTTACAATATCCAGACTTGGGAAGGCTTCAATCCCGTCTCCCATCAAGATGTCCACCGTATTGGGAGATTCGATAGCCAACTATGTCCGGGAGGAAGAGGCTGTTCTTTATAATATTACAGCAAAAAAAGGGGTTGAAAATCCTGTTGTAGATCCTGATCACCTTATCGAGCTTGCAGGTCCCCGGGAAAAGATATACTTTAACCCTTCTCATGTACATGCAGCCATAGTTACCTGCGGAGGGCTGTGCCCGGGGCTTAATAACGTTATCCGGGCAACAGTACGCTGTTTATGGTACCGGTACGGAGTGAGGAGGATCTCCGGTATTCAAAATGGATACAGAGGGCTCCTGTCGGACTCAAAATACTCTACAATCGACCTTGATCCTGATATAGTTGACGATATTCAAATGAAAGGCGGAACAATTCTCGGGTCTGCCCGGGGCGGCGGGAACAGGGTAAGCGAGATTGCAGATGAACTCGAACGTCTTAATATCAATATGCTTTTTACCATAGGGGGTGACGGAACCCAGCGGGGAGCTCTGGATATTGCCGAGGAGCTGGAGAGAAGGAAGTTAAAGATAGCAGTTGTGGGAATACCAAAAACGATTGATAACGATCTTAACTTTATTCAGCGCTCTTTCGGATTTGAAACGGCGGTTGCCGAAGCAGTAAAGGCAGTCAGAGGAGCTCATGTAGAGGCTCATGATGCGATTAACGGTATTGGTTTGGTCAAGGTAATGGGGCGTGATTCAGGCTTTATCGCGGCACATACAGCTCTGGCAATGAGTGATGTAAACTTCTGCCTTATTCCTGAAAATCCCTTTGATCTGGAAGGGGAAAACGGGTTTTTACAACATCTAAGAAAAAGAATCCTTGACCGGGAACATGCGGTTATACTTGTTGCTGAAGGGGCAGGGCAGGATCTCGTGGCTGAAAGCGGAGAAAGCGATGCTTCCGGGAACAAGAAACTGAACGATATAGGTATATTCCTGAAGGAAAAGATTAAAGAATACTTCAAAAAGGAAAAAATTGAAGTCAATATCAAATATATTGATCCCAGTTATATCATTAGAAGCGCTCCGGCGAATCCTAATGATTCAATATACTGTTCCCGGCTCGGGGCTCATGCTGTCCATGCAGCAATGGCTGGAAAGACAAAACTTTTAATAAGTCTTGTGAATAATACCTTTGTTCATATACCGATAAAGATAGCCGTAACCAAGAAAAAATTTGTAGATATTGAGGGAAGTCTGTGGCGGGATGTTCTGGAGAATACCAGGCAGCCGGTGAAAATGAAAAAGTAAAAAATTAAAAAAAATTATTAAAGGGGTTGAATAATTTTTTGTAATACTCTATATTCCCCACTGCATAGAATATTTAATTTTTTCTGTAACCATTTTTCGTATTGTTTGTTTACTTTATTGAGATGGTGCAGTAAAAAACTTTTTCATTGACCTCCTTTTTAGATGTTCCCCTCAGGGTTTTGAACCTCCTTTTCCCTGAGGGGTTTTTTTTGTCTTTTTTTACCTATATCCCAAGTATTTCTCCCAGAGTTTCTAATGCTGCATCATTGGAAGAACCGGAAAGGATTTGTTTTGTAAGGACTTTCCCCAGCTGGACCCCTTCCTGATCGAATGAGTTTATATTCCACAGAAAACCCTGGAACATTACCTTGTTCTCGTAGTGGGAGAGAAGTGCTCCCAGCGATCCGGGAGTGAGTTTTTCCCCGTAAAGAAGAGATGACGGTCTTCCGCCGTTAAAATTCTTGTTCGGATTGCTGTTATTACTTCCCTTTGCAAATGCCACAATTTGGGCGGTAAGATTAGCGTTGAGTTTTGTCTGATTTGTTGTTCCCTCTATTGTGACGTCAGTATTCTGCTGTGGTTTCCGAAATCCGATAAACTGGAGGGGGATAACGTCTGTTCCCTGATGAAGAAGCTGATAGAATGAATGCTGGCCGTTGGTTCCCGGTTCACCGAAGATAACCGGCCCTGTTTTGTAGGAAAGAGGCTCTCCGTTCCTGTTTACACATTTCCCGTTACTTTCCATGTCCAGTTGCTGCAGGTGTGCCGGAAAACGCACCAGTGCCTGGCTGTAGGGGAGAATAGCTGTAATGGGGTAATCAAGGACGTTTCTCAAATATACACCAATAAGGGCATCCATGAGGGGAGCGTTTTCCCGTATGCTTGGCTCCAGGGCTTTTTTATCTGTTTCTGCAGCGCCCTGAAGGAACTCTCTGAAAATTTCTTTTCCAAATGCCAGGGTAAGGACCGCTCCGCCTACAGCGCTGGTAGATGAATACCTTCCCCCGATAAAGTCATCGATATAAAAGCTGTCCAGGAAATCATCTGAAGTGGCCAGGGGACTGGTGGCACTGGTAACAGCAATCATATGTTTTGAAGGATCCAGTTCAGGATTCTTTTTTTTCATCCACGTTAAAGCTAATTCCCTGTTCGCCAGGGTTTCCTGTGTTGTTCCGCTTTTTGAAACCAGTATAAAAAGCGTAGACTCAAGATCTGTATCGCCCAGCACCGAGGCTGCATCGTCGGGGTCAACGTTGGATATGAACCTTGCTTCCATCTTCAAATTGTCTCCCGCATACCCTTTCAAGGCGAGATAAAGTGCTCTGGGGCCGAGATCCGATCCGCCTATACCTATCTGTATTACTGTTTTAAACATTTTACCGGTAGAGCCTTTAAGCTGGCCGGAGTGTATCTTTTCTGCAAATAGTTCTATCCGTTTCTGCTGTTTCTTGTAGAAATCCTGCTGGTTTTTCCCTTCAAATACAACGGTATTTTCACTTTCCATTCGGGTAAGATGATGCAGTACCATTCTCCCTTCACCGGGGTTCATTATCTCTCCCCTGAGAACTGCTTTGAACTTTTCTACACACTCAAGTTCATGGCTTAAGTCTTGAAGGGCATTGATAATCTCTTCATTTACCGGTTGGGCTGCATAATTGTACCTCATGCCGCCACCCAGGGGAATATCCATTTTCTGTATGCGTTCAGCTGTAAGTACCTGTTTGATATCCGCTGGAGAAAATTCCTTTAAATTTGTAAATGCAGCTGTTTTGTCTAAATTTTCATAGTTCATCTATTCCTTCCTTGTCGATACATGCTGCAGAATTTTAGAGCGGATACAGAATAATTGCAAGAGATAAAATAACCGGTTTGTTTGATTTGCCCTTCTGTACTTTAATCAGTGTTGATAATTGCTTATAGTATCAGTATGAACAAGGAGTTAACGAAACTTTCTAGTGAGAATCCTTTTTGCGATGCCCCTGTGTATTATATCGGGGAAACTGTATCTACCATGATTCTGGCAAAAGAGATCCTGGGGGATGAAAGAAATACTTCAGCTGTGGTCCCCGGCAGTGTTATTGCTGCAGGATTTCAGACCGGAGGGAAAGGACGTTTTCCCGGTAGAAAGTGGGAAGCTGCCGCAGGTAAGAATCTTACCTTTACCCTTATCATTGACAAAGATTACCCCGGAGTGAAAGAGTTTCCACTTTCTTTATCTGCGGGGTTGGGGCTGGCAATGTACCTTGAGAAAGAGCATCATCTTTCCCCGAAAATCAAGTGGCCGAATGATATCCTT
Source organism: Spirochaetota bacterium (assembly GCA_003641695.1). Lineage (GTDB taxonomy): Bacteria > Spirochaetota > Spirochaetia > B11-G9 > B11-G9 > B11-G9. Next base: position 2,022 of record QNBL01000038.1, on the reverse strand, counting down.
CTCAACAGCAGAAAGCTCTCGGGAATCCTCGTAGAAAGTGCAGGGGATTTCTATCTTCTTGGAATAGGACTTAACGTGAATCAGATCGAGTTTAACGGGGAGCTGGCAGAAAGAGCAACCTCTCTTGGACTGGAAACGGGGCTGGAATTTAATCCGCAGAATGAACTTCCGCTTCTTCTTGAAGGTATACACCAGGTACTTGGTAGTAAGGATAAAAGGAAAAGCATAGAAAACAGACTGTACTCCCGGGGTTCGGAAGTTTTGTTTGTTCCGGGAGATCCGGGAAAGGAGAAGCCTTTTAAAGGGGTTATCAGAGGGATCGATAACGGCGGATTTTTACTTCTTGAAAAAAGTGACGGTTCCCTGTTTACTGCTGCCAGCGGAGAGATTGTCTACTAAAGGCGGACCTGTCATGTACAAAAAATGATTGCTCTACAGTCGCTCCAGGAACAAGGCGTAGTCCCGGTAGATTTTTTTATCAAGAAGTATGAGTGCATGCCCGGCCTTGTAGGTATGAAAGTCTTTTATCCCGTTATTCTTCGCATAATTACGGATGCTCCTGACAGGGTTTAACTGATCGTAAAGAGCGGCTTCTATCTGGACCCTTCCAGGCTGAATAGTAAGGGGATAGGAAACGGGACTTATGAGTGAATATGCTTTCTTTAGTGTTTCCTTTGAAAATCCCTCCTCTTCATAGCAGGGATAGATTTCTTCAGGGGTGATAAAAGTATTCCAGTCAAGAACCGGGATCATTACTGCCAGGTGATCGATTATTTCCAATGACTGGAGCATAAAAGCGAGTGCTCCGCCCATGGACCCGCCCCATGCCCCGATGGAAACAGCTCCTTCATCTTTCAGATAATTGTAAACTGTTCTAAGTTCTTTAACTGAATTGACCATTATCTGAACATTGTTAAGGGGGGAGGCGGTAATCAGGCCGCTGCCCGGGGGTTTTCCCCTTTTCTGACGTTCCATATGGTATGGAGGGATATAGATGACAACGTTATAACCTGCTTCTATTTCTGTTTTAAAAAATGTTTTTATTAATGTAAAGGCAAAATCGGAAACGCCGAATCCGGGGATAAAAAGTATAACTTTGCTTCCCGGCAGTGGGGTTTGTTTTAAAACGTAGAAGAGAGCATCCCCGGGTACTTTGTGTTTAAAAAAATCACTTTTAAAGATCCATTTTCCGTAGTTTATAGACACTTTGGATTTGGTATGCCATTTTAAGAGCGGCTCCACCCTTGGAGGAGCAATATCCGGGGAAACTTCGGTACGTTGCTCCAGATCAAAGGATTCTATATAGTTTTTTAGGGTTGCTTCATCGCCGGGGTTGAAATTCTTTAGAATCCCCCTTTTATTTCTTTTGATGCTGAAGTTGTCGACACTCTTTTGGATCGAGATACAGGATACAATCATGAGTACAAGTATTATGCATGCATAGGAGACTTTTGATCAATATCCCCTGCCGTATCACTTTAAAACCCGTAGAGCGTTTAAAATTGCAATAAGTGCAACTCCGACATCGGCAAAGACAGCTTCCCACATTCCGGCAAGCCCTGCTGCACCCAATCCAACAAACAGCAGTTTAACTCCCAGGGCAAATACTATGTTTTCCAGTACAATAGCCCTTGTTTTCCTGCTTACCTTGACAGCCTGGACAATTTTAGAAGGAGCATCTGTCATCAGTACAATATCGGCAGTTTCAATTGCAGCATCCGACCCCCATTCCCCCATGGCAATCCCCACATCGGCCAGGGCAATTACCGGAGCATCGTTAATGCCGTCTCCTATAAAAGCAGTATACCCCTCTTCCTCTGAGAGTATTTCCGTAAGTTTTTCAACTTTCTCCTTCGGGAGAAGTTCGGCGTGGTATTCATCAATGCCAATCTCGTCCGCAACACTCTGCGCTGTAGCCCTGTTGTCACCGGTGAGCATTACAGTCTTGCGGATACCCAGTTTCTTAAGATCCTCAAGGGTTTTTTTTGAGTCTTCCTTAATCCTGTCGCTGATAACAATGTT
>QNBL01000037.1 GCA_003641695.1 Spirochaetota bacterium | reverse complement strand
GATCTCCGGAATTGATACCAATAGAATTATTAGAATAATCTATCCTAATATAATGCTAACATCAAGGTGTTATGCTGTTCTGTAGGGTTTTCTTTTCTCATTGAAAAAACTTGACAAAAAAGTTACTACGGTAAATAATAAGAACAACAATTACGCAAACAATTGCGTAAAAATTGCGCAACACTGTTTTTTGGAGAGTGCATGAAGCTTAAACGTTATGAAAGGAATCCGGTTATAAAACCGGAGGATTTTAAAAAATGGGATATAGGCGCTGTCTTTAACTGCGGCACGACGATTATGGAAAATGGAAATGTGGGAATGTTGTATCGGGCGGTTCCTTCAGGTTACAGAAAGAACAAATCAGGGAATGGCTATCTTGATTATGTTTCGAGCATAGGCTTTGCAGAAAGCTGCAACGGCTATGATTTTGAAATAAGGGAAGAACCTGTAATTACGCCCCAGTATGAATGGGACCGCTATGGAAGTGAAGATCCGAGGATAACCAGGTTTGAGGATGGCGGAACGATTAGTTACCTGATTACCTATACAGCAATGTCCAGTCCTGCTTTCTCCGGAGAAGGGGACAGGGTCGCTGTTGCGCAAACAGAGGATTTTGTTAGTTTTAACAAACATGGAGTTATTATCCCCGGAGTCAATGATAAGGATGCGGTATTTTTTCCAGAGAAAATAAATGGGAAGATAGCTCTTCTTCATAGGATTCCGCCTGACATACAAATTGCATATTTTGATGATATGGAAGGAATGCTGAAAAGAGACGAAGGTTACTGGAAAAGATATCTTGAGAATTATGCTGAATATAACATCCTGGAAAGAAAGTACGATTGGGAGGCGGAAAAGATAGGAGCAGGGCCTCCTCCTCTAAAAACCGATGAAGGTTGGCTGCTTGTCTATCATGCTGTCGGGTCGGATCATGTGTACAGGGCAGGTGCTGCTTTATTGGATCTCGACGATCCTTCAAGGGTGATTGCAAGGAGTCCTGTTCCGGTACTTGAACCTGAGACTGAATATGAAAGATATGGTGATGTGGATAATGTAGTATTCCCTGAAGGAGCTGTTGTTAAGGATGGAGAGCTTTTTGTTTACTACGGAGCGGCAGATAAGGTATGTGCCCTTGCTACAGTTGGTTTACGGGATATGCTTAATTATCTTAAAGGATTTCGTTGAGATCTAATAATTTTTAACTTAAGAGACAAGGAGGGAAAGGAAAGATATTATTAAAGTAGTTTAGAATAAACATTAATAAGGAGATGTGAAGTATGATGAAAAGATTATTTTTATTTTTGATTGTTGTTACAATGATTGTCTATCCATCGGTGCTTTTTGCTAATGGAGAAAAAGAAAAAGCGGATACTGTAACAACTTTAAAACTTTGGACACAGCCAAATCCTAATAGTGAAAGGTTCTGGAAACCTGTAATAGATGAATTTAATTCTACTCATGACAAGATCCAGGTGGATTGGAAAACTATTCCCACAGGAGGAAGTTCGGAAGAGATAATACTGACTGCTATTGCAACCGGAACACAACCTGATATTTGTACAAATATTTTCTCAGGATTTCTTGCTCAGTTGGTGGAGAATGACGTTGTTGTTCCTTTGGATCAGGAATTTGGAGATTTCTGGGATCTTGCAAAATCCAGCAAGATGGAAAATTTAATCAAGAAAGGATGGGGAATAAACGGAAAATATTATGAGCTTCCCATGTATGTAAATACAATGCAGGATTGGTATAATAAAGATTTGCTTGCCAAGGCAGGGCTTGCTGTACCTCCAAGAACATATTCGGAATTTCTGGATGCTGCATCTAAAATATCAGACCCGGGGAATGTGTTTGCGGCTGAGATTAATTATAAGACTTCCTGGTGGAGCCGGTGGTTTGATTTGGAGAATTCCTATTATGCAGCTTCAGGGGGCAAACCGTATATTGATGTAGAAACAGGTAGGCTAAACTTTGATGACAAGTACGGAAAAGCATATTTAAATTTTATTGCTGAACTTTTTGCAAAAAAATATGCGGAACCTGTGGATATTAAGGACGGTGTTCTGAAGGGAACTGTATTTATGAAACATCCTCAGGGACCATGGTCTGTTAAGGGTGCAAATGAGAGGTTTCCAAATAAGCCGTATGTTGTTGCAAATCCGCTTGTTCCTGATTTCGTCCCCGCTTCTCAACAGGTTTATGTATTTGCAGATACCAAAGGAATGGTTATGTTTAAGAGTGCAAAAAATAAAGAGGCGGCATGGGAGTTCATGAAATGGTATTATTCTGATATAAAGCATATAATAAGCTGGCTTGAAGAGACCGGGCAGGCTCCGGCAAGAGAAGATTTGATGACAAATCCACTATTTACTGAATATTGGAAAAATAATCCGGAAGTTGCTCAATATGCCAAGATGATCCCTTATTCCATCCCTCCGGCATCAATACCGAATACAGTGGAGGTTCACAACTTAATCAATTCGGAGTTGTGGGAGCCGATCATATTTGGTAAGAAGACAGTTGATCAGGCTCTTTCGGATTTGATTCCTAAAGTTCAGGCTCTTTGGAAATAGCGTTTGATATATATGGCCGGGAAGTAATGCCCGGCCATGACTTTGATAGGAGATGGTAATGGCTATAAATGTTCTTGGACGTAGATATAAAAAGGGTTTTATCGGATTAGCCCTTTTTTCCCCGTATTTGATTCTTGCAATAATATTCTGGTGTATTCCCTTTGTGTGGTCATTTGTTCTTTCTGTGCAGAAATGGAATATGATGTCACCTCCTTCTTTCGTCGGTGCAAGGAATTTTATCAGTATTTTTTCTGATAAATTATTTTATATTTCTTTGCGTAATACTTTTCAGTTTATTGCAGTATTTATTCCTTTAAGTATTACTGTTTCCATTGCAATTTCCTGGATGATATACAAAATCAGGGTGGGGGCTTCCTTTTTTTTAATTTCGTTCCTGCTCCCTTATGTAACTGCCGGTGTCGCATATGCAGTGATATTTAACAGACTGTTCGCACATGATGGTGTTGTAAATGTAATTCTAAGGAGTTTTGATATTAGTATACCGTTTTTTACTGACCCCAGAATTGCAATGAGTTCGATAGCAATTTTGGTCGTCTGGAAAATAATGGGCTACTATGCTTTGATATTCTATGCCGGCCTTCAGGCTATTCCCAATTCAATTTATGATGCAGCTTTGATAGATGGAGCCTCGGGAACTCAGACCTTTTTTAAAATTACAATACCGATGCTGAATTCCTCTTTTGTAACAATCTTGATATTTGCAGTAGGCTTGAGTGTAAATATTTTTACGGAGCCGTTCCTGATAACCGAAGGAGGACCATTCTTATCTACCCATACCTTTGTATTCTGGACGTATAAAACAGCATTTGAACTATTTAAAACCGGAAAAGCGAGCGCTATAGCGATTGTAACCTCAGTAATATCTTTTGGCCTTGTTTTGATCGTAAGAAAGATTGTTGAAAAAGAGGTTCGTGTATGATATTTGAAACTAAGAAAAATAATTTGTATGTTAGGTATCTGGTAATTAGTATAATTGCGTTATTGGCACTGATTTGGCTATATCCCTATTTATGGGTGACGATTAGCTCTTTTAAAGATGAAACCGATATTACCGGTTCGGGTTTGTTTCCAACAAAACCTTTAACTGTTGCTCATTATGTATTTATATTCAAGACAGCTGCAGAAATAGGCCGGACACCTTTTGGTCGTGCGTTTTTTAATTCTGTTCTTATATCCTCTTCTGTTACGTTATTTGTAATTATTATAGGGGGGTTGGCAGGCTATGCCCTTTCGAAACACAGGTTTCCCGGTAGAGATATTTTTATAAATTTTATAATTTTCCAAATGCTTTTTCCGACAATTCTTTTTCTTGTTCCTGTGTTTCTGGTAATAAGACAGCTCCATATGATCGATACATACTGGGCTATGATTCTTCCATTCACCGCCAGTGCTTGGGCGGTTTTCTTGTTTTACCAGTTTTTCAAGGGGATACCGGATGATTTGGTTGAAAGTGTAAGAATTGACGGGGGGGGAGAGTTATTGATTATATTTCGAATCATGTTCCCTCTGTCAAAGTCAATTGTGACAATAATTGGAATGTTTGTATTTATGCAAAGGTGGGATGAGTACCTTTGGTATATTGTGTTAAATAAGAAGAATGCATTAATGCCGATGACTACTGTTTTAGCAGGGTACATGAAAACATACGGTGAAAATTTGGGAGCGCAAATGGCCGGTGTTCTTCTTTTAACATTCCCTATAATAATACTGTTTATTGTTTTTCGAAACTCTTTTACCAGGGGTATAACCATGTCCGGGTTAAAAGGTTAAAATATTTTATTTAAGGAGTATGACATTTTGATTAAACTTGAAAGAATTAGTGATCAACCTATTCTCAAGCCTGTAGAAGATAGTGAATGGGAATCAGCAGCAGTGTTTAACTGTGCGGCAATTTATAATAAGGGCTTAGTCCATATGATTTACAGAGCAAGCGATATTGCTCCTAACGGGAAATACGGTCCTTTTATCAGCCGTCTTGGATATGCTGTCAGTAAAGACGGATTGCTGTTTAACAGATTGAGAGATCCTGTATTGACTAATGATGTACCTCAGGAAAAAAGGGGATCGGAAGATCCTAGAATTGTAAAAATAGAAGATAAATTTTATATGATGTATACAGGTTATACAGGTACGGATTACAGAATATGTCTTGCCAGTTCGGATAATCTAATAGACTGGAAACGTCATGGTGTAGTGCTTGATGAAAAAAACAAGGATGCTTCACTGTTTCCGGAAAAAATTAATGGAAGATATGTTATGTTCCACAGGAGGGATCCTGATATATGGATTGCATATTCCGATGATCTGAAAAACTGGACAGACCATAAGATGATAATGAGTCCTGTTTCCGGTTCCGGATGGGAGGATAAAAAGATAGGTATTGCAGGACCTCCTGTAAAGACTGATAAAGGATGGTTTTTAATATATCATGGTGTGAGTGAAGCTGAAAATGCTTATTCCCTCGGGGCTGCTCTGCTGGATTTGAATGATCCGTCTTTGGTTCTGGAAAGGCAGACTGAGCCGGTACTTGAGCCTGAATTGGAATGGGAGAGGGAAGGAGCTGTACCTAATGTTGTTTTTTCTTGTGGGCAGGTGGAAATAGGAGATGATCTAATAGTCTATTATTGCGGAGCAGATACTGTTATCGGAGCTGCAAAGCTGAGAAAAAAGGATATCGTATTTTAGAGCATAAAGTAACCCGCTGGTTGTTTCAGCGGGTTTTTCGTCTTGTCTATTTTGCTTTGTTTATATAATCAAGTATCCGTCTTTGAACCCTTGCTTCATTCAGTTTGTAGCCGAGTTCTCTTGTTTTTATTTCGCTGATCCTGTTTCTGGTAAGTATTGCCGATAGTTGGGCTTCAAGTGCGGTTCGTGTGACAGCGGGGTCATTAATTCTTTTTGAAAGGGTTTCGGCCCGGAGTGTTTCGTTTTCTAAGTCGGTTTCTGTTACCGACGGTGTGTATTTGAAGGTGCTGAAGTCCTCTTTTTCTGAATTGTTTATTAGGATTATGTCGGTATATTCCCCGAATTTATATTTTTTTCTTTTGATTTCAAGTCTTACTGTTATAATCTTTTTTGGATCCGCTTTAATTGTTAAAGAGCCGTTATCATTAATTTTTATTTCTTCCCGGGGTTTCTCGAGCAGATCTGTTTTGTAAGCTTTTTGAATAGTAAAAAATGATTTTATTGTAATATTGGTTTTGTCTTTTCCTGAATTATATCCTCTTACTATTATGGCATCTCCGTCTTCGCTGCGTTTCAGTGCTGTTAACTTGAAGCTTCTTTTTGAGTCGGATATTTCAAAAAATGAGGGATTGGTTTTGATGGATCCTTTATGTCTGTCGGTAGTTAAAGTAACAAGGGCTGTGTTGAAAATATCCGATTCCCGGCAGACACCTCCGTTATAGGTATTTCCTTTATGGGGATATACACTATATTCAAAAGTCATTTCCCGTAAACACTGAGCACCGGGGGTGAGAATCTCAGGGCCTGCGTCTCCTATTCTTGAATTTATATCTTTTGCAATCCAGCCTACGGAACGAAAAAGCGTTAAATTAATGATATTTTCTTTCCCTGTGACCTGATACTCCGGGAGCCCTTTGGACAGTATCGCGAGACCTCTTTCTTCATTGTTCAGATCCACGAATTCTCTATTCAAAAATATCGTGTTTGGATTTGCTTCTCTTGCTCCTATAATCACTTTTTTCACGTGTTCAGGAATTGAGGATTCATCATAATTCTTTATGCGGATAGGCCTTTCGGTAATATCAAAAGGGCTGCCGGCGTATGAGTATTCAGTATTGATTTCAGTCGGAAATTTTACTTTCAGTATATGATCCTTTACGGTGTTTCTTAGCATGGTTTTGCATTTTACTGTACGGGAATCAGCTTCCAGTGTAATCAGGGTCACTATGGGAAGTTTTCTGTATATGGTGCTTCTTTCAGTGTATCCGTTTATGCATGATTCGGGCAGATTTAAGATTATTTTTACCTTAAAGATTATTCTCAGATCATTTTCTTCCTCTATGGAGATTTCGGCTTTTGAATTTTCAGATGTTAAAATGGTGTCGTGATCCGGATATGAATAATTATATTCATCGCCTGCATCCGCTCTGTCTTCAAATATTCCCATATTGGAATAATCTATGCCGGTTTCTTTATGCAGGATGTTGAATGATCCGTTTGAATTTATTGTAATTTTTAAGTATCTATTTTCCGCTGATAGATGATTCCGGATCAGTTTGTCATCTGGAGAGTCGGAGACTGTGATTGTTCTGAATCCGAGAGAAGGTATGTTTTTTACATAAAATGTACCGGTATTATATGAAATAACTTCATTTCTGGGGTACGGTGAGGGATTGAATACAATTTTGGCCCTGTCCGAAGGGGTGTTTTCTGTATCTATGTTGCCGATAATTTCTTCAAGCTTTTTCCTTGTTTGGGATGCTGCAAGTTGTTTTACGATACGGGAACGATTTTCCATATCTGTATGCACGTCATCTATGCTTACTCCGCATATACTGTCATGCGGATGATTTTTCAGGAGAGTCTTCCATGTCTCGGTAATTATCTGTTCCTCGTATTCTCCTCCCAGTGCCCAAACAATAGTGGAAAGCGGTTCCATATTCTTTTCTATGTATTTTTGCAGTTCGTCATTCTGGAGCTTTAGGTATATGCGTGAAGACATAACCCCGGGGAATACAGCTATAAATCTTCCGCTGTAGAGTGGTCCTTTCAGGACTTCCAGATCCGGTTTGTATTTTAAAACCGCTTCCAGGTAGTCTTCCGGATTGCTTTGGAAAACGGATATTTCTTCATTGTCAAGAACTTTTGCTTTTAAATATGGCTGGAGATCGTCCGGTACCATCTCCTGATCGTATCCGTTCATCAGGAGGATGTTTGGGGTTGTAATAAATGGTTTGAGTTTTTTTACCTCATCCATAACCCGCTGTTTCATTATGCTATTGTATTCGGCAAGTCTCATTACGTTCCTGTAGCTGTTAAGGAGGTAGATTGAGGGTATTTTTGTCCCGTCCGGAGATTCCCACAGGAATTCAGAATGTACGTTTGAAGGGTCCATCTCAATTCCTCTCCATACGTAAAGGCCTTTCAGGCCAAACGCTTCGTGGATCTGCGCTGTTTGTGATATTTGGCCGAAATTGTCTAGAAGCCATCCTGTTTCCATCCTGCCTCCCAGATCGTTTGCGACTTTATTACCAATAAGCAGGTTCCGGACTAATGATTCTTCGCTTAAAAGCTGCCAGTCCGGTTGGAGATAATACGGTCCGATGAACAGTCTCCGCTCTTTAACAAATTTTCTGATTTTTTCCTTCTTTTCGTCAGGATTTATTCCTCTTTTATCCAGTTCTTCAAAATAATCTTCTATCATTGCGGTCTGACCGTCTAATACAAAAATGTATTCCTTCTCCTTTTCGAGCATACCGAACAGGTTTTCAAAGAACGTTAGCAGCCATTCATTGGTATATCTGCTATTCAGATACCACTCTCTGTCCCAGTGTGTGTGGGATATTATATGAACATGGTATTTATTCTGATGTTTATTGTTTGTCATCACCTTCTCCACTTTGTTCTGGTTATGAAATATTCAAATTTTTGATGAATATTTCATCTCCTTATCTTTTTGCCAAATAGAGGATATTCCATTTTTAATTAAGTGTCAAAGATATCTCTCTATTTTTTGACACAAATATTACTAATTTTTCAGAAAGTTTCAATATTAATAGTAAATTATCATTTTATTGTTGACATATCCATGAAATGGATTTAGGATAAATTTAGAAATATAAAAGTTGATTTTTCATCAAATCAAATATTCCTGCTTTGCAGGAAAAATATAATAAGGAGGACTTTATGAAAAAGTCGTTTTTGGTTGTTTTGATAACATTACTATTACTTTCTACGGCGGTATTTGTATCTGCCGGTGGACAGCAGGGGGAAAAGGGAGGCGCTTCGGTTTCAAAAGGGCCGGTTCAGCTTGAATTCTGGACCAGGGAAACACAGTCTGATCGTATGGCAACAATTCAGATGCTTATTGATACGTATACTGCCATGAATCCCGATGTAAGTATCAAGCTGGTTCCTGTGGATGAGAACGATATGGCTCTGAATATGAGAGCTGCTGTTGCTGCCGGGAAAATACCTTCAATTATTGAGATTGATGCTGAAATTGCGGTTGCATTGGGTACTGAGGGAATCCTGGATACTGAAGCGGCGGATATTATGCTGAATAAGGTTGGTAAGGATAGGTTTTTTAAGGGATCTTTAAGATTGTTTGAATCTAAAGATAAGGGGGTTTATTATGCCGTTCCTTATCATGGGATGATACAGGGAATTTGGTACAGAGCAGACTGGTTTGAAAAAGCGGGACTTGAACCGCCGACAACGTGGGAGGCTGTTGCAAAGGCTGCAGAGTATTTTAATAACCCCCAGAAAAATACCTACGGGATTCTGGTTGGTACTATGGAGACCGAGTCATATGATGAGCAGTGCTTTACCCCTATTGCCATGTCAAATAATGCAGGCTTGTTTGATAAGGACGGTAATTTGATATTCAATTCTCCAGAAATGAAGGAGGCTCTTGAGTATTATGCACGTCTTGCCAAAACCAGCCCTCCCGGACCGCAAACTTGGAGAGCCAGGGATTATTATCTGCAGGGTAAAATGGCCATGTTTTTCTATTCCACATATATAATGGATGACCTTGCAATTCTGGAGGTTGCAAAAGGATCGTTGACTTCGGATAATTTTAAGGACCTTAAGGGGGCTGAGTTTGATCCTGATCTTGTAAAAAATACGAAGGTTGTTACAACTATTTCTCATAAAAAGGATGCGGGTTTTGGAGCTGTTGTTTCCATGGCAGTACCGAAACAGAGTGATCCGGCAGTAAGAGACGCGGCTCTTGATTTTCTGACGTACTTGTATTCACCTAATGCTTATATAACCTTTCTGCATATGGCTGTTGGTGGTATGATGCCGGTTATTGAAGGTGTTGCTGACACTGACCGGTTTCTTAACGATCCCAAGGGCGTTTATTCAAGGTACGGGAAAGAGAAAATTATGGAAATTGTTGACGGGCTTAACAATATTGAAAGTTTTGGGCTTGTTGAAGGCAATAGAATCGAAGCAGCAAGTGTAATATACTCAAAGAAGATTATTCCTCAAATGATATACAAGGTAACTCAGGAGGGGATGGATGTTGATGATGCTATGAACTGGGCTGAGTCGGCTATGAAAGAACTGATTAAATAGTCTTTTTGTTGTATGGCTGCGGAGAGGTTTGTCTCTCCGCAGCTTTATTTATGAATTTTAAGGAATGTATATGCATTTTAAGAAAAAATCTTATGCTTTTGTAAGACGGAGCCAGGTCCTGGAAAAGAGGGAGCGTAATCTGGGGTGGTTTCTTGTTCTTCCTTCGATAGTAATAATTTCCGCACTTATTATCTATCCGATCATTTATAATCTTCTTCTAAGTTTTTTTGATGTCAGGATGGCAGGCGGTAATTTGTTTACCGGATTCAGGAATTATCTGGATATAATAGGTGATCATGAATTTTGGCGTTCTGTGTGGACATCATTGATATACGTGTTCTTTACAACTATCGGTACAACTCTCGTAGGACTGGTAGTAGCCCTTTTGATGAACAGGGAATTCCCCTTTAGGGGTCTTGTGAGAAGTTTGATACTGCTTCCGTATGTAGCGCCGGTGATAGCGGTTGTATACTCCTGGCAGTTTATATTTGATCCTGTTAATGGTATCTTTATGCATATTTCTTACGATAAACTCCATCTGTTCTCACAGCGGATAAATCTTGTTAGATCGCCGGAAACATCCATTTTTGTAGCAGTGCTTTTCGGTGTGTGGAAAAATTTCCCATTTTCATATCTTATGATTCTTTCCGGTCTTCAGTCTATTGACAAGGGGCTGTACGAAGCTGCGGAAATCGACGGATGCAGCAAGTGGGAAAAATTCAGATATATAACATTTCCTGAAATATACTTCTTGATGGGGTCTATCATTTTGCTTAGGGCAATATGGAATTTTAATAAGTTTGAGGAAGTGTACCTGTTAACACAGAATGTAAAAGTTCTACCGGTATATACGTATCTCAAAGCGTTTACTGGAATTATGGATATTGGTCATGGAGCTGCAATAGCTGTAATACAGTTTGTTCTTCTGATAGGGTTTATTCTTGTATATGTAAAGAGGGTTTTGAAGTGGTAGAGAAAAATAGGCTGGTTGATAAAATTATATTCTTTTTATTGGTTTTGCTGGTTGTTTTTTTTGCGGTATTTCCGTTTGTTCAGATGATATCAACATCTCTGAAGTACCAATGGGACTGGGGGAATCCTTCTCTTATTCCAAGAAAAATTAATATTGAAGCATATAAGGAACTGTTGAATATCGGGCAGGAAGAAAAGAATGTTCCTGAGTCTGTAATCACTCTTTTGAAAGAAAATGATCAGCTTTCAAAAGCTCAGAAAAAGGCGATACTGGACAAGTTTAAATCAACTGGAGATATATTCCCTTTTTTTAGATATTTTGCCAATTCAATGATTCTTTCTTTTTCATCGGCATTTATTTCTGTAGCGATTGCTATCCTGGGAGCTTACTCGTTCAGTAGAGTAAGGTATAGGGGGAGAGGGCTTATTCAGAGAGGGGTGCTTCTTGTATACATGTTTGGACCGATACTGCTGCTGATTCCTTTGTATACAATCTCGGCAAAGCTTGGTTTGATCTCAACCTCTGCGGGGGCGTTTACAACCCTGATGTTGATATATATGGTTCTGACTCTTCCGGTTTCTCTATATATGCTTGGGAATTATTTCCGCACAATACCTTTCTCGATAGAGGAATCCGCAATGATTGAAGGGTGCTCCAGGTTCGGAACAATATGGAGAATAGTTATTCCTCTTTCTCTGTCAGCAATATTTACAGTATTTATTTATTCTTTCATGATAGCCTGGAATGAGTATCTTTTTGCTTCGGTTTTTTTGAAATCATTTTCGGACCTCAATACGCTCCCTTTGGGACTTAGACAGTTATTTGTATCAAAGAATGCAATTTGGGACAGGATAATGGCAGCATCGATGCTCTCTGCCCTGCCGGTAATAATCCTGTTTATGACAATACAGAAACAGCTGGCAGGGGGAATAACTGCCGGAGGTGTAAAAGAGTAGAGGGTATGGTTGTTTCTGTATCTGCTACACTCCTTTGTTGGTAATATTTTTCAGCAAATATCAACGGGGCAACATTATCTATGGCCGGATGACGACGTATCCGGCTATAAAAATCTCAATGTATTCCTGGATAGCATCTATGGCTTTAGTTCTTGTTTTGAAATGAAGGTGAAACACTAATTCCTGTTTTAGGGTTCCCCAAAAAATTCTGTCGGCGCATTATCATAACAATTTCCGCGACGAGACAGAGACGCTTTAACCCCAGTTTTTTTAACATCATCTTGGTAAGCATAGCAGATCTTAAATTGTCAGGAACTACCGCCTTTTTTACTCCTCCGAAGTACTTAGAAGAATGTTCAACAGATCTGATAAAATCCTCTTTTTTCTGACTCCTGGATACCTCAGCATACGTCAGACCGCTTGACCAAAGAACTGCAACAAAAAATTTCGGCCATTTTTTGTTCCCCGTTTCTTCCGTCAAAATAAGAAAGCCTGTCTCCGGTGTAATCCACAAACATCTTTTCACCAGGTACGCTTCAGTTCTTTTGTAAAATATGGCATTTGACCAAGCAATTCCCTGTAACGGACATTATTCTCTTCTTTCTTGCCTTTGAATAATTCTATGAGATCTGTATCGCTCATTTCTGATAATTTTTTGCATTCAATACAAATAGTGTCCTTTTATTTCCGGAAAAGGTGTCCGCTTTGCTCCGGTGTATACACCAGGATGAAAGGAGAAGATTATGCAAAATAAAAATGATTCTTGATAAAGGTTATATTAATCCGTACTTTTACATTTATCGGATGGTTGATAATTTCAGTGTTAGAATCTCAAATGGAGTGAAATCAAGTTCAATCCTGCCATCACTTACAAGGATCTCTCCCATAGGTTCTTCCATCAGGTTCACAAGAAAAACTTTCGTAACCGGAAAGTTCAGTTTTAAGCCCGTATTACATGGCTCCCCAGAAGATTCATAAAGACGAACTATAATTTCATTGCCCCTTTCAGCCTTTTTAACTGTTTCAATTATTACCGATGAAGATTCAACAACCATATAGGAAAAAGATGGTGGCAAAGTCCCTTCTCTAGAAGGACAGGAATGGATTGAAAGAGGAATATTAAGTTCATAACCCCTATGAACAACACCTCCTTCAGCATAATCACCGGTATGAGGATAAAGAGAATACGTAAAGTTATGTTC
>QNBL01000036.1 GCA_003641695.1 Spirochaetota bacterium | reverse complement strand
GCCCTGCTTCTGCCGGCGGGTAGGCTTCGGGAATCCGGCGGATGCCGGCTTTCCACAGAAAGCTCCCGTTTCCGGATCATACATTCTGTAAAGCATTTCTCTGTCGGTATTGCTGGAGATTACCTTTTTCAGCCTTGCATCCATTTTTTTCCGCTGCAGAGGCGTCAGCTCTTTATTTACGGAGTTCATCAGCTCAACCCCTTTTTCGGTCTCTCCCGACAGAAAAAGCGATGCTCCAAGTTAGTATTTCGCCTCCAGACTCTCTTTTTTTATCCGTACAGCCTTTCTAAAGTTTCCTACAGCTTCTCTGTATTTTTTTATATAGATCCTGAAGATCCCCATCCTTTTGTTAAGAACATAACTGTCGGGATATCTGCGGAGTCCCGCGCTTAAAACCGGAATAGCGGTTTTGTATTCCGTAAGCCGGAACTTGCGGTAGGGTGATTTTGCAACTGTGTACCGGTAGAAATAGAGAAATGCCGCGCCTGTGCATATATTGAGCAGAATTGCTGCGGGGAAATGTCCGGTAACTACCAACGTATTGTATGTTCCGTGAAAGAATGCTGCGGTCAGAAGAAAGGGAACTACAAGCTGTCTGTCCGTTGTCGTTCTTCCGCCGCTTCCGCTGTACCTGTAGGATCCCCACGCAAGCCCCCAGAAACCGGAGTACGTTACATGCCCGAGAATTGAGATTACCGACCGCATAACAAGTACCACGGCGCCGTACTCCATTCCGTATGAAAAGTTCTCCATTATGGCAAAACCGAGGGCAACGGACCCTGCCTGAACGACCGCATCCGCCGGCTCCTTTATGGACTTGAAGACTCCCGTAAGGAGTATGAACACGAGAAACTTTGTCGTTTCCTCCACCGGCCCCACAATAAGGATATGGGTAACAAAGGGGTTCTGCCCGTAACCAAGCCCTGTAGCGGTGTATAGAAAGAATTCCCAGAGCGGATACAGCAGTGCAACAAGAATACGGTTAAGAACAATCCCCGATACAATAAACCAGAAAAGGTAGTGTTCGTTCCTCTTGTCCCGGTTGAACCTGTCCATCCGGTGGAGCATCTTTCCCCATACGAGCAGGGCAAGTGCGTCTATTATCAGAACCAGTATCACCATTACTTTTTTTATACCCTCTTCCCTTTTTTAGCGTACAGTTCATCTATGTAGGTATCCACACTTTCCAGATTCATTGTCGCCTTCTGCGCTTCCAGGGTTATAGCCTTCGCCTCCACATCTTTACGGCAAGAAGATAGTTTTCAAAGGTATCAAGCACAAACCGTGCCATAACGGGAAACCGCGCCGAAGCGTGCCTACAGCCGGGGTTATATAAAATTATTTATGCCGGGATAAATGTTGTTACCTGCCGAACCGTTTCATCCAGTTGGACAGCGTCTGATAGTTTTTAAAACCCAGGAGTTCCGCGGCCTTTAGCTTGCTGCCCCCCGCCTCCTCAAGCGCCCGGTCAATATAATGGAGAGCCACTTCTGAAAGCAGTTCGTTTATATCAAACCCCTCTCCCAGACTCCTGTTAAGAATACTGTCTGTCCTTGCCGACGAATCACCGAACAATGCCGCCTGGGCATCACTCTTTGAAATTGTATCTCCCCTGCTCCAGATACTTATTCTCATCAATGTATTGATAAGTTCCCGGACGTTTCCCGGCCATGAATACCTGGTTAAAACCCTTCTTGCACTAACGGACAGCTTTCTGTTTATCCATCCCTTCTGTCCCCGGAACTCTCTGTTTATCTCGTTCAAAAAATGGTCTATAAGAAGATTCAGGTCTGATTTCCTGTTTCTTAGAGCGGGAAGATGGATAACTCCCACGGCAATTCTGTGAAACAGATCTTCTCTGAAATCACCCTTCTGAACATCCGAGATAAGATCCCGGTTTGTCGCGGCTATTACCCTGAAATCCGACTTCACCGGCTTTACCGACCCTATGCGGTAAACCTCCCCCTCCTGAAGTACCCGCAGAAGCTTGACCTGAACATCCTCCGGCAGCTCCCCTATCTCGTCAAGAAACAGCGTTCCTCCGTCAGCGGTCTCGATAATCCCCCGCTTTTCCTCTGCCGCGCCGGTAAACGCCCCCTTCTCGTATCCGAAGAGTTCCGACTCCACCAGGGTGGAAGGTATAGCTCCGCAGTTCACAGGTACAAAAGGCCCCTCTGATTGTCGGGACACGGAATGAACGGCCCTTGCAAACATCTCCTTGCCTGTTCCCGATTCCCCGAGAAGAAGCACCGGGACATCGAACATGGCGGCGCGCTTTGCCCTTTCCACGGCATCGGCCATCTCTCTGCTGCGGTATAGTATCATTTCAAATTCAGGAGTATCCGGCGGCAGTGGATATGCAAATCCAATAATTTTTTCCCCGAGCTCCCTGTTTAAGCGGGGTATATAGTCAGCTGCAATATCAAAGGGAAAAACAACATCTTTTACTCCGAAATCTCTGGAAGATTCTATCAGTTTTGCCGGGAATCTGCTGTTTGCAAGTATTATCCAGATAGCAGCCATCGCAGGAGTCCCGGGGCTTATATGAAATACAAATTCGGCATTACTGTTCCTTTTCCGTTCTCTTTCCAGAATCTTTACGGCGCTTTCATATATTCCGGAAAAATCCATCGGTGTGGTAATATCCGACTGGATAACGGAAATATCCGTATCCGGAAAAAGCGTCCTGAACCACTTTACGTATCCGCCGCTCTTTCTCTTTCCGTAGTTGCATAGAAGTCTGACATAGCTGAATTTCTTTTCTTTTACAGCCTCCGCAACCGGGCCGAACCCCGCTTTCCCGTCTTCCTCCGCTGCTTTCAGATCCGTATTCCCCAGCCATGCGAATAGTATTTTACCTGTCATAAACCAAGAGTACCGCATTATTCTCCGTTTCACAAGGAGGATTAAATTTCCGGCATCACAAATTACAAGTTTTAATTTGACTTCCAAAATAAATGTTTATATCATTGAATTAAGGACTAAACCCAGGAGGATTATATGAACTTAGAGGTAAAAGGCGTTCACTACAACATCAGCGATGCTACAATGGAGTTTCTTGAAAAAAAGCTGGAGAGAATCAGTTTTGCAAAAGATAATATCGTTGATCTTCTGATAACAGTCACCAAAGAAAAGCAGGGTTACAGTGTTGAAGGTAACGTCCACTTCCGATGGGGAAAATCTGCCCATTTGGGGGTGGAATGCCATGAGCTGTATGAGGGAATTGAGGTATTTATAGATAAACTGGATCTAAAAGTAAGAAAGGAAAAGTCCAAGATTAAATCTCACGTATAGGAAAGAGCGGGTTTCTCATTGCAGAAACCCGTTTTTTTTATCCACGTAATATGATATAGTAAGGTATGAAGGAATTTACTGTACTGGATCTGCTGAATTTGGAGCTTAAAGCTCATAATGAACTTAATCTGAAGTGTATTGCCGGCAGGAAAGGGCTTGTAAGGAAGATTACTGACCCCGAGATCAACCGTCCCGGATTGACTTTGAGCGGGTTTTATGAAGAGTTTGCTTTTCACAGGATACAGTTATTCGGGAAGGGTGAAGCATCCTACATAGGCAAGCTGGAAAAAGAAGATGCTATGGAATCGGTGGAAAAGTTGTTTTCCTACCATGTTTCCTGCTGCATATTCAGTAACGGACATACTCCTGGAAAAAGATTTTTGGAGATTGCTGAGAAATCCGGATGTGCGGTGCTGCAGACTGATCTTCCCTCTGCTGAACTAGCCATGCGGTTGATGCGGGCTCTTTCAAACGTATTTGCACCGCACAAGATTATTCATGGTGTGCTTGTAGAGGTTTTTGGGATCGGAATTCTTATTACCGGGAGCAGCGGAGTGGGTAAGAGTGAAACCGCTCTGGAGCTGATTGAACGGGGGCACCGGTTGATTGCCGATGATTCTGTGGAATTGAGGAATGTCAGCGGGAATATCCTTATGGGGTCGGGGAAGGATCAGAGGCTGGGCCACCATATGGAGATAAGGGGATTGGGGATAATAAATGTCAGTTATCTATTCGGTGTCGGATCTATCAGGGACCGGAAGCAGGTGCAGATGATTGTGGACCTGGAAGAGTGGGATCAGGAAAAGGTCTACGACAGACTGGGTTCAGGGGAGAATACCCGTGAGATTCTGGGAATCAAGGTTCCTCTTGTCCATGTCCCGGTGAAGGCGGGAAGGAATATCCCCATTATTATCGAAACTGCTGCAATGAATGAAAGGCTCAAGATGATGGGATACTATGCCGCCAGAGAATTTGATCAGAACGTGCTTAGATGGCTTGAAAGCAAGAATGCAAGAAATTTATATTTTAATAACAAAGATATATTTTAGGAACACCTATGGTAACAGAAACAGTAGAGATAAAAAACAGGGCAGGACTCCATGCCCGCCCGGCGGCTTTGATTGTGAAAAAAGCTAATGAATTCGATTCTGAGATATACATTGAGCTGGATGATATGAAAGTAAACGGGAAGTCCATAATGGGAATAATTACCCTCGGAGCCAACTATAAATCAGAACTCAAAATTAGTGCCGAAGGAAAGGATGAAAAAGAAGCGGTTGATGCGATTGTAAAACTGTTTGAAAGCCGTTTTGAGGAATAATGAAAAGCTGAGATGATTAAAAGGAAAGCCGGACAGCCGGTTCTGGCCGAAGTAATAAGTATTCTCCTCCTTTACATTGCCCTTATCATTATGATCCTGATCTTTGCAGGGAGGCTTCTTTCAGATATCTCCGCAGAGGCTTCCCTGGAAAGGCTTAAATTCCTTGGTTTTTCCCTTGTCCTTCCCCTTTTCCTGATTGCAAGTATCGTTATAAACATTATACGGCTGGTAAAACAAAAGAGAAATAAAACTCCCGGGGCCTCTTTCAAAGCAAAGCTGCTTGTTTTTTTTACATTCCTTTCACTCCTTTCTGCTGTCCCTCAGGGTATATTATCCTTGAGTTTTATCAATACAGCGATGAATTCGTGGTTATCCTCAGGAACAGGGGAAGCGTTGGAGAATGGACTGGAGTTCGCTCTCGATTACAATAAACATGTATCTTCAGAATTAAAATCGTTCAGTAAAAGCCGTATTTACGAGAATATTCTAACAGAGATGATGGACTCCCCTGACAGGATGTGGACTACCATTCAGAGCATTCATCCAATGATCAGTACTCTTGAAATCTATGGTTCAGAAGGGGACTTGATTGTAAAAAAGGGAGATGAAAGCCTTTCTTCCCTGGGAGTGTCAATGAGTTTGAGCGAAGGGGTCGTTTCAAGGTACACACAAAAAGACAGAACTGCATTAAAGATTCAAAGGGATTTTACAAATAATGGCAGAAAGTATTCCGCTGTTATAAGTACCGCTTTACCCGAGAATTTCGATGCTAAAGCAAGTAATATAACCCGTATTATACAGCTATATTCCCGTTTTGAGTTTTTCTACAACAAACTTTTTGTGGTGCTGATCCTGGTTTTTGTTTACTTTTCCCTGCCTATTCTTCTTTTATCCATACTGACCAGTTTTCTTCTCAGCGATGAAATTATTAAACCTATAGTCCATCTTGAAGAGGCGATAAACAGGGTTATTGAGGGTGATTTTTCCTACAGAATTCTTACGAAGCAGAAGGATGATCTTGCAAATCTGGTTAATTCTTTCAACAAGATGGTAAGTGAGCTGGATCAGTCCCGGCAGAATCTGGTTCAGAACGAGAAGGTTTCTGCATGGCAGGAGATTGCACAGCGGATGGCTCATGAAATAAAGAATCCTTTGACTCCCATCAAGCTTTCAGCCCAGAGAATCCTGAAAAAGTTTCATGACTCACCGGAATCTCTGGAAAAAATTCTTCCCGCTTCCACCGATGCCATAATCAATGAGGTAGAGAATTTAACCAAGCTGATAGAGCAATTCCGCGATTTCGCAAAGATGCCTGTTCCAAATCCATCGAAAATAGACCTTCGGGAGTATCTGGATCAGATTATCCCTCTCTATTTAAGCTCTTTTTCCGGGGTGGATATAGATATTTCCGGGGTAAACGATGTATCATTAATGGCAGATCCTGATTTACTGAAAAGTGTATTTTCAAATTTACTTTCCAATGCCATTGAGTCTCTTAAAGACGGAAAGGGGAAGATTGTTATACAGGCGGATGAGATTGTTAAGGGAAACAGCAGGTACTGCCGGATTCAGATTCAGGATAATGGAACCGGAATGAAACCGGAGATACGAAAGAAGATATTCAACCCCTATTTTACAACAAAAAAAGGGGGGACCGGACTGGGACTGCCTATTATAGAGCGGATAATCTCCGAACATAACGGGAGAATCTGGTTGGAATCGGAGGAGGGTACGGGAACAACTTTTTTTATGGATCTTCCCTCCGGGAATAAGGATAAGGAGTATGTATGAGTACGATTCTTGTAATTGACGATGAGCCGGGGATTAGAACCGTATTAACAGATATCCTTGAAGATGAAAAGTACACTGTATTGACGGCGGGAGACGGATTTGAAGGATTAAGTATCCTGAAAGAACAGAATGTGGATCTTGTTATCCTTGATATATGGCTTCCCAATATGGGGGGTATAGATGTTCTCAAAGAGATAAAGCACGATTATCCCGATCTTGAGGTAGTTATAATCTCCGGACATGCGAACATCGATCTGGCAGTTAAGGCGGTTAAGCTTGGAGCATTTGACTTCCTGGAAAAACCACTTTCTCTGGAGAAGATTATTACTGTAGTTTCAAATGCTATAAAATTTGAAACCTTGAAGAAGGAAAATATCTCCTTAAAAGATTCACTTTTTATGGATGATAAGATTATTGGAGAAAGTGAAGGGATAAAAAAGATATGGGAGCGGATTCATCAGAGTGCTGCATCGGATGCAAAGATCCTGATAACCGGTGATAACGGTACCGGAAAGGAGCTGCTTGCAAGGGCTATTCACCGCTTCAGTAACAGAGCATCCGGACCTTTTGTCGAGGTTAATTGCGCAGCAATACCCGACACGCTTCTTGAAAGTGAACTTTTCGGTCATGAAAAGGGATCATTTACCTCGGCAATTGCGCGGCGGAAGGGGAAGTTTGAACTTGCTCATAAGGGTACTCTGTTTCTTGATGAGATTGCGGACATGTCCCTGAGTGCACAGGCAAAAGTCCTGAGAGCAATTCAGGAGATGAAGTTTGAAAGAATCGGAAGTGAAAAGTCAATAAGCGTGGATGTAAGAATTGTTGCTGCAACAAACAAGGATATTCAGGAAGAGATTGCTCAGGGGAATTTCAGGGAAGACCTCTTCTACCGTCTGAATGTTGTTCCTATCCATGTCCCCTCCCTGAAAGAGCGGAAAGAGGATATTAAACTGCTTGTGGACTATTTTATGAAGCGGTTTAACCAGAATCCCGATACCGCTCCAAAGGCAATTTCTCCGGAGGGCATGAAAATACTTAACGATTACCCTTGGCCTGGAAATGTTAGGGAATTGAAAAACTTTATAGAACGTATTAATATTATGACAGATGAAAACATAATCGAAAAGGAAACGGTGCTCTACTTCCTCAACGAGATCCCCTCCGGTCAAAACGGGAGCAGTCATCTTGATGAGTATGAAGGGATGAAGCTGAATGAGGCCAAAGAGGCTTTCGAAAGGGAATTCCTTATTCGAAGTCTTGAAGAATGCGGTTATAATATATCCAGGGCGGCAGAACAGCTTGGTATTTACCCCAGCAACCTGCATGGCAAAATAAAAAAATTCGGAATAGAGATCAAGAAGTGAAGGGATTGACGAAACGACAGAAGGAAATACTCGAATTCATAAAAGAATTCATTTTACTGCACAAGTATCCCCCCAGTATCCGGGAAATTGCTGCAGCTTTCGGGATCTCTTCCAGCGGTGCTCATGATCACATCAAGGCTCTTGTAAAGAAAGGGGAGATTAACTTTGATGCAAAGCGGTCCAGAGCTATAGAGGTTACGAGTCTTTCTACCGGGACCGAGGAAATTTTGGAAATTCCGCTGCTTGGAAATGTTGCCGCAGGGATGCCCCTTCTGGCAGAGGAAAATCTTGAAGGGTACATCAAGGTTGCCGCTTCAACGCTCAAGGATGGATCACATTTTGCTCTCCATGTTAAGGGAGACAGTATGCAGAATGCCGGTATTTTAGACGGTGATATTGCAGTCTTTATGCAGAAAAACACGGCTAACAACGGAGATATCGTTATTGCACGGATTAACGATGAAGCAGTAACCTTAAAACGGTTCTATAAAGAAAAGAACCGGATAAGACTCAAAGCTGAAAATCCGGTTTATCCTCCCATCTATTCCCAGAATGTAAGGATCCTGGGAAAACTCCAGTACATATTTAGAAATTATGAGTAAAATAGCATCGGTATACCTGTTTACAGGCCCTGAAAACGGTGAGAAGGAAAAAGCTATAGGCCAAATCCTTAATCAGTACAAAACCACTACGGGTAATGATCCGGAAACATACCGGTTTTATCCCTTTGAAACATCCGTTGGAGAGGTAGTATCTCTGCTTAAAAATGGAGATTTGTTCTCGGATTATAAATTTGTATTTATTCACAATGCGGATGAAATAAAGAAAAACGAAATCCCGTATCTGGTTTCATACGTAAAGGAGCCTGGAGATTCCGCTACCCTTTTTCTTCTCACCGATTCCTACAAGGTGGATCCGAAGCTGTCTGCAGCTGTAGGCAAAGCTTCAACGAGAATTTTCTGGGAACTTTTCGAGAATCAGAAGGTTAACTGGATCCGGGGATACTTTAAAAAGGAATCTTTGAGCATATCACCGGAAGCTGTGGAGATGATTCTGGATCTGGTTGAGAACAGGACTGATGACTTGAAGGTCGTATGTGAACGGCTTGCTGTTTTCTTTAAAGACAGGGGGCATATATCCGAGGAAATAATCGAGGAGTATGTATTTCACAGCAAAGAAGAAAATGTCTTTACCCTTTTTGACAAAATGGTTCGGAATGACTTTGCCGGATCCATAGAAATACTCCACAAGCTGGCACTGTCGGGGAGCAATAACCCTGTTCAGCTGTTGAGCGGACTTTACTGGCAGTACAGAAACCTTCTTAAATTGAAACATCTTCTCTCAGAGGGAGAGAATGAACAAAAAGCCATGGCGGCTTTAAAAATCCGGGGAAAGAAAAAGCAGGCGCTGTATCTTGCAGCTCAGGATGAGCATTCTCTCGGGGAGCTTGAATCGACAATAATGCTCATTGCCGATTATGATAAACATGCCAGGGAGGTAAGTAAAGAGCGATGGATGCTTGTCATGGAAATGTTTATTCACCAGGCTGTGAACAGGAGGGAAGACTGACCTTACAGGGTGTATGGTTCAGGACACATCAGGACGAAAAAAAGCCGGCTCATACACCGGCTTTACGGATTCTGTCAATTCCGTCTTCTAAAAACAAGATCGGAAGAGATCAGATCTCAAATTTTTATGGGGATACTTCCCCGCTAAATACTTCTTAATGCCGGAATACCGGCTCTCCCATATGGCAGCATATACAACCCTCCCATAACGTTGTCTACTATTAATGTATACAAGCTGTTATCGTTTGTCAAATTTTTTTGTGAAATATTTTTGAATGTTTTCAGCCGCTTCCAGAGTTATCCCGTCGATTTCGGCTATTCTTTCTGCAGGAGCGTAGGTTATTTCCTCTATGGAACCAAACTTCTTAATAAGGGATTGACTCCTCTTTGGACCAATCCCGGGAATCTTTTCAAGTGTTGACAATGAGATCTCTTTTGAACGGAGCTGCCGGTTGAAACT
This sequence comes from Spirochaetota bacterium, assembly GCA_003641695.1. GTDB lineage: Bacteria > Spirochaetota > Spirochaetia > B11-G9 > B11-G9 > B11-G9. The sequence goes on along the minus strand of QNBL01000036.1, from coordinate 3,236 downwards.
TGTGGCAAACCTGTGTGTTTCATCCCTGACAGCCTGAATAATCTTCAGGGCTTTTGATGTTTCGGGGAGTATAACCGGGGCGCTTTTGTCCGGCAGAAAAATCTCTTCATTCCTCTTTGCCAAACCGAGTACCGGAATAGAGGCAAGTCCTATGGTCTGCAGAATCTGTGCTGCAGCATTTACCTGTCCTTTACCTCCGTCGATAACAATGAGATTCGGTTTTTCGAGATTATCGTTAAGCACTCTGGTGTATCGTCTGGCAACAACTTCCCTGATTGCTTCATAGTCATCGATAGCTCCATTCAGGCTTTTTACATGAAATTTCCGGTAGTTCTTTTTATCAGGGGCTCCATTGTAAAATGAAACAAGGGATGCAACAGGAAACTTTCCCGACAGCTGGGCTATGTCGAACCCCTCTATTCGTACAGGCAGAGCGGGGAGGGAAAAAAGTTCTTTGAGCTCGATGAGTCCAGGAACATTTTTTTCTTTTCTGTTTCTTCTTCTGACATCTTCTCTGGCGTTTTCCATTGCCATACTGATTATTTTTAAATGCCTGCCTGATCCTGGAGCAGCTACGGTAACAGGGGCAGGTGATAGGCTGTTTACATAGATATTAAGAGATTCAAGATCAAATTCTCCCGAAACGAAGATCGAATCAGGAAAGGGATTTTCACCGTTGTAGTAGTGAAGAAAGAATTCTGTAAAAGCATCTTCTTCATCACTATAGATCCTGGTTCTGAATAGATTCCTGCCGGAAAGTTTTCCGGAGCGGATCTGAAAAACAGAAAAGGTAGAGATACTATTCTCGGTAAAACAGGCTATATAATCTCTGGCCTCTTCGGTAAACTCTATGTGATCAGCCTGCTTTTCAACCATCCTGACAGATTCCAGAAAATCCCGCATCAATGCGGCACGCTCAAAATTCAGTGCCCTGGAAGCATTCATCATCTCCCGTTCCAGTTCTTTCTTTAGCCCTTTGGTTTTCCCGTTGAGCAGGTTTTCGGCTTTCCTGGTGTAACTGCGGTATTCAGAAGTGGAAATCTTTCCGCAGCAGGGGGCGCTGCATTTACCAATATGATAGTACAGACAGGGAGATTCCCTCTTGCGAAGCTTTCCACGGCACTTCCGCAAGGGGAGATAGTTATTTATCAATGCAAGATACGTATCAAGTTTTGCCACTGAGGCAAAGGGACCGTAGTAGGAAGATCCGTCGTTCCTTACCATTCTGGTTTTGAAGATACGGGGGAATTCCTCGTTTGTAATACAGATAGAGGGGTACGTTTTATCATCTTTCAGATCTATGTTGTACTTCGGAGTCCATTTTTTTATGAGGTTATTTTCAAGGATAAGGGCTTTAAACTCGTCGCTGGTCACAATGAATTCTATAGCGGATATATTTTTAACAAGAATTTGAGTCTTTATATTCTTTTGACCGGTAAAGTAGGAGCGGACTCTCTTGTTGAGGTCCTTTGCTTTTCCAATATAGAGGTAAACCCCTTTGCTGTTCTTCATTATATAGACACCGGGGCGGTGGGGGAGGGAATTTACCGTTTCTTTAAGATTCTCTTTCATTCTACAGATAAAATACACTTTATAAGATACATTTTACAAGATATGATACAGAACCCTTTTTTTTCTGTATCATTCTGTCGATAGTAGAGAGAAGAATTGTGAAAAAGATACTCGTCCTTGCGTACATACTTATTGCAATCCAGACTCATGGAGCAGAAAGAGGTTTCTCTGCGGGGGACAGGTATGGATGGAACAACATTCAAGGCATGGAAAATACTGTATTCATACCCGGAAAGGGCGGGTATCGGGAGATTAGTTTAAAAAGCAGCAGGTATACTCAGGAAAGGGATACCGACCTGCTTATCCATTTTGATTCGACCACGGCAGATGAAACCGGATCATACAGTATTGTTAAGGATACAGTAAAGATAACTGATAAAATCCGGATGCTGGGAAAAGGTGCCGGAGTTTTTCTGAATACACTGGAGGGACTTTCCCTGAAACCTGGAGAGGGAACTGTTTTTGCACCTGGAAACCCCGGTACCTCTTTTACCATAGAGTTCTGGCTGAATCCTGTCCTTCTTAAAACCAGTGAAGAAATAATTACCTATACCAACAGTTTACGTGATAGAGACGGCAGCATCCTGCCGCAAGCTGTTACGTGCACCATTAAAGACAGAAAGCTTGTCTGGGAATTCAGGAATTTTTTCTTCAATCCGGAGTCCTGTACCTCCTCTGTCAAGGTAACGGGTTTTCAATCTCTTATCCCCGAGCAGTGGCATCACCACATGATTACCTACGATGAAAACAGCGGATTGGTAGAGTACTACGTAGACAGTATGCTTGAGGGGACAGCTTATGCTACTGTATCGGGAAAGGACAATGGTGATCCCATGATCCCTCTTACCGGATCCCTGACTTCCGGGAGTTTTGTAATAGGGGAGAATTATCACGGTTTTATGGATGAGTTTAGAATATCAAAGGGAGTTATCTCTGATCCGGTTTTGTCGGAATTTCAAAACGGATATGGGCGGATTGAAACATCAATGATTGATATGGGGAGGAACAGTTCGGTTCTTAACAGGATTGATCTTCAGTTCGATACCCCCGGAGATTCAGATATTCAAAGCTACTACAAGATTTTTAAGGATTATAAGGATACAGTTATCAGTAACAGTGACTGGATCCCTTTTTTGCCGGGACAGTATCTGCCGGCAGATACTTCCGGGAGATTCTTCCAGGTGCGGATTGACCTGTTCGCCAACGGAAGCGGAACAAAGAGTCCTACTATACATTCGATTCATGCTGAATACCGGAAGAACCTTCCCCCCCTTGCCCCGGATTATGTGAAAGCTTTTCCCGGTGACGGAGAGGTTCGGCTTGACTGGAAGGGGATTGGAGAGCCTGATGTTGCCGGTTATCTGGTGTATTACGGAACCCGGAAGGGAGTGTATTTTGGGAAAGAGGGCAGAGAGGGTTCCTCTCCCATAATTGTTACCGGCGGTACTTCCATCACCATCCACAATCTGACTAACGGAAGGCTCTACTATTTTGCCGTTGCGGCTTTTGATTCTGCAGGATCCCGGTACCCCGGTGCTTTGTCAGGGGAAATAAGCGCCAGACCTCTTCCCGGTTTGAACAGAGATAATTAATGGAAACAAAAGAACTTGTTACTGCTGTCAAACAGGCTGTAGCCGTCAAAGATTTTCCTCTTGCAGAGGACT
>QNBL01000035.1 GCA_003641695.1 Spirochaetota bacterium | reverse complement strand
TAGCAACCTCTTTGGCAATGTTGCCTATTCCGACAAGACACAGGGTCTTTCCGTAAAGTTCAGTTCTCTTTAGCTGTTTCTTTATCCATTCACCCTTTGCCATACTGTTATGTGCTTCCACAATGCGGTTCGGCACCGCCAGCATCAGGGTAAACGCAAGTTCAGCTACTGCAATTGATGAGGCTTTCGGAGTATTCCTTACCTGGATCCCCCTGGACTCGGCATACACTTTGTCAATATTGTCAATACCAACACCGCCCCTGATAAGCAGTTTCAGATTTCGGGCTTTGTCAATGTATTCCTTATCACACTTTGTTTTGCTTCTTACAAGAACAACATCAGCTTCCGCCAGCCTCGCCTTATCGTCAGTCACCTCACCGAATACAGAAAGCCTATTGCTCAGGCTCGGATCAAATGCATCTGAGATTAGAATTAACATAACACCTCTCCTATTAGAATATCTAACTTATCCTAAATCAGAGCGAGGTAAATGTCAATTATATTATAAAATATTTATATTTTCCGTAATGGCAAACATGAATACCCTTAGAAAACAAAAAGGACCGAAAACGAAACCGGTCCCCTTTTTCTACAGAATGGATATTTTAGTAATTCTTCATGGACTGAAGTTTTCTAACCTTCTTCATCTGCTTGCGTTTAAGAGCTTTATTCTTTCTGTTTTTTATGGTGGAAGGTTTTTCGAAGTACTCTTTCTTCTTCCATTCCCTGATAATACCTTCCTTTTCAACCATTCGCTTGAAGCGTTTAATCGCTTTTTCCAGTGGCTCTGTTTCATCAACTTTTACGAAAGCTATATGAATCACCCCCTTTCTGAATACTCAGCCGTATTGGAAGAGCCTACCCTTAAAGAAGGGAGAATGTCAATAGACCAGCCCCTTTAGGACCTTTTCACATCCAGTAAAGTAAGCTGCAGGTTTTCAGTGTTCTGGTAGTAATTCCTCCCTAACCTGAAAACGACGTCAACTCTGTCATCTTTTGAGAACTCGACCCCGACTTTCTCCGCTGCCTTCCAGTAAAGTCCCGGCCATTTGTATTTTCCCGAATCAAGGAGCATTTTTACGTGCTGTTGAGCACTTTTACCGATAATATCGATATTCAGGATTTTCAGCCCCTTTGCAAGGAACTGCAGAGGAGGATTACCCTCTCCGTACGGTTCAAACATCTCGACAATATCGATCAGTCCGGGTTCAATGTAATTCAACGGCAGCTGGGCATCGATAAAGAGGGATGCCTCTTTTTTTTCGGGCATATCCATTCTGCGGACCTCATTTTTCAACCTGAAAATAAATTTTTCCAGATTTTCTTCCATCAAACTGAATCCTGCCGCGTAATCATGGCCTCCGAAATCAATAAAGTATTCAGAAAATTTCTGCAGAAATTCCTTTACCTTGAAACCGTTTGTACTCCGTATGGATCCAATCAAGTTTTTGTCAATTGCAGTAACTACCAGAGCCGGAACGCCAAAGTAGGAAACAAGCCGGGAAGCTATTATCCCTGTAATCCCCCTTTTTATACTGCGGTCAACAACCACAACCATCTTACCGTCAGTTTCATCCAGTCTCTTTTCAGCTCCTGCAAGGACACGGTCCCAAACAGATTCTCCAAGTTTTTTCCTGGCTTTGTTCATCCCTATTATCTCAACTGCCAGCTCCTGACGCCTGCTTTCCGAATCTGTAATAAAAAGCTCTGCAGCCCTGGAGGGTTTACCCATCCTTCCGGTAGCATTTATAACCGGTGTTATCTGCCAACCCACATCTGTTGTACTTATCCTTTTCCCTACCAGATTCTGCTGCATGAGGAGTGCATGAAGTCCTTTCCGTTTAGTATTGTTAAGCAGCTTCATCCCATTTTTTATCAGTATCCGGTTTTCATCCCTCAGGGGCATCATATCTGCAATAGTGCCCAGGGCTATCAGATCAAGGCTCTCTTCGAAGGTAACAGTCTTCTTTTTCAGCTCTCTATCCATGTACGTCTTAAACAGATTAAACAAAACATCAATCTCTTCAAGAGTCTTGTCGGTAAAGAGTGCTGTTCTGCTCCTTTCCCTCATTTGAAGAAGACTTTTTCCCTTCAGGGAGGGATACTCCTTCCAAAGGACCTCTGCAAGATCATAAAGATGGATATCTGCATCCGCTCCAAAAACCTTCCTGAGCATTGCAAGCTGGACATCGATGTCATATACAAAAATATGCTTTCCCACAAGGAATGACCCCAGACGTGTCTGCTCTATCCGTACCAAACCGGGGACAATGTTTTCGGTAATTCTTTCCATCTCAATCAGATTTACCAGTCTTACAGCGTCAAGAATATAGGTATCGTTTCCAGGCCGTATGTTCAGCAGAACGATCTCTTGTTTGTAGAAATCTGTCACGGCGAAGTTAAGTGCCCATATAACCTTTAGGACAACCCCGCAGCCGGCCAGGTGTTCAAATGGGTAGGAAGAGTCTGCAAGTTTGGGATTTACAATTGCAGCAGCGGAAGGCAGCACCTCTGAAGGCAGATGATGATCCACAACTATGGTATCTATCCCAAGATCCGAGGCATATTCAATCTCACTGACATTCGAGATTCCGCAGTCCACTGTGATAATAAGGCTGCCGTCTTCATCGGCAAAGGAATCTATTACCGCTTTTGTTACACCGTACGGTTCATCACCCTCAGGAAGCGACCACCGGGCATCAATTCCTATCTCTTTCAACGCATTTTTAAGGAGTACAGTAGAGGTAATTCCATCTACATCCCGGTCCCCGATAATAAGTACCCTCTCATCCTCCGATGCAGCCTGAAGTATTCTGTCGACGGCATCCTCCATCTCTTCAAATAGAAAGGGGTTATGCAGGTAGCGCAGATCACTTTCAAGATAGAATAACAGGTCTTCCGGGTTTGTTATCCCTCTGCGTACGAGGATTGACGCAGCAAGAAGAGGTATTTTGTACCTTTCTGCAATCTCTTTCACCTGTACCTTGTTTATCTCTTTTTTATTCCATTCCATTCTCAATCCTTAAAACTTAAGCGAATTCAGTTTTACTTCCAGAAGGTTCTCCACCATCAGGAGAAGTACTCTCTTTACAGAAAGCAGCGATCTGTTGTCCAGTCCTATACGCATTGAAGATTCAAAATCCATACCCAGAGTACGGTTAAGGTATTTTCTCGTCCCTCCAGTAATCAGGAAGGAAGATCCGGCACATCTGCTGCAGACGAAACTGCTGTCTTCTTCCCGTAGAAAGAGAGATTCGGAATCTTCCACCTCCTCCTGGCAGCTGCTGCAGCGGCCAAGATCAGGCTGATACCCGGAAAAGGCGAGAAAACGCCACAGGAACTGTATTATGACAAGATCGATTCTTCTGAAATCACAGGTATCAAGAACTGAAAACGCATTTTTTACCTGAAAATACAAAGGGGCCCAATCCCCCCCTCCGCCATAGGATTTTAGTACAATCTCGGATAAAAGAGAAGCCCTGAAGAACCTTTCGAGATCTCCTCTGATACCTGTGTAGGTTCTTCTCTCCTCCGCATCCGCAACCTTGTAGCTTTTCTTTACCGGATTGTAGTAAAAATGTATGTTCAGCATGGAAAAGGGATCGGTAACACCGGAGAGTTTGCTTTTCCCTTTATATCCTCCGTAAACAACAGCATCAACAAGACCGAGTTCCGGCGTGATACAGGAAACCCCTTTATGATAGTCCCCGATTCTCCGCGTACGCAGTATTATTGCTTCGGATTTGATATTCCTGGTCATTTTGTAATATGATACTGTAAAAGAAAAAGAATGTGTACATCCTGAATATTATTTATTATATTTATTTTACAATACACAAACATAAAAGAGAGAAAAAACTATGCCGGAAAAACAGATTATACCTGTTGATCAGATAATGCCTAACAAACTGCTCATTATACCCCTTGTAGGGAAACCAATTTTCCCGGGTATTTTTACGCCTCTTATTATTGAATCAAAACATGATATAAGTGTTGTGGAAAAAGCACTATCCGTTGACGGAATGATAGGACTGCTCCTTGAAAAAGGGAATGAAGAATCAGAAGGAGACTTTCCTCAGAAGGACAAACTCTACTCTGTAGGAACCGCTGCAAAAATCGTTAAGAAAATAAATCTCCCTGACGGCGGACTGAATATTTTTATATCAACCATAAAGAGGTTTAAAGTAAAGAAATTCCTTACCGATACAAATCCCCTGGTGGCTGCAGTTGAGTATCTTGAGGATACAAACGATTCTTCCATGGAAGTAAAGGCACTGACAAGATCTTTATTAACCCAGATGAAACAGCTGTCGGAAAACAATCCTCTATTTTCAGAAGAGATGAGGCTTAATATGGTCAACATAGACCAGCCGGGGAAGATAGCTGATTTCATTACATCGATACTTAATATTGAACGGGAAGTTCAGCAGAAAATTCTTGAGATTCTGGACGTGCAGAAAAGAATGGAAGAGGTTCTTGTCCATATTACCAAAGAACAGGAACTGTTAAAGATTCAAAAAAGAATCCAGAAGCAGATAAACGAAAAGATAGAAAAAAGCCAGAGGGAATACTTTTTGAGAGAAGAACTCAAGGCGATCAAGAGCGAACTCGGAATGGAGGTCGATGCAAAGAGCAGTGAGTACAAACGGTTTAAGGATGCGATTGGAAAACTTAATTTCGAGGGTGAGGTTAAGGAACAGGTGGAAAAGGAACTCGAAAAGTTTTCCCTTATGGATCCCAACGCCTCGGAATTTGTAGTAACAAGAAACTATCTTGATACTATTGTTTCCCTTCCCTGGGAAGAACCGAAACCAGAAGATTTTGATATCGGAGAAGCAAAAAAGATTCTGGACAAGGATCATTACGGTTTGGAGGATGTCAAAGAAAGAATTCTTGAGTACCTTGCAGTAAGAAAGCTGAAAAAAGATAACAGAGGGTCCATAATCTGCCTTGTAGGTGCCCCGGGTGTAGGAAAAACTTCGGTAGGCAAATCAATAGCACGGGCTTTGAACAAGAAATTCTTCCGCTTTTCTGTAGGCGGCATGCGGGATGAAGCGGAAATAAAAGGGCATAGACGGACCTATGTAGGAGCAATGCCCGGAAAGATAATCCAGGGTCTTAAAATTGTAAAAACCAGGAACCCTGTATTTATGATTGACGAGATTGATAAAATGGGATCCTCCTATCAGGGAGATCCCTCTTCGGCGCTGCTGGAAGTACTTGATCCTGAGCAGAATAATGCTTTTAGAGACCATTATCTGGATATTCCCTTTGATGTCTCTAATATTCTGTTCATTGTAACAGCCAATACCCTGGATACCATCCCAAGACCACTTTTGGACAGGATGGAAGTGATTAGACTCTCAGGGTATATCAAAGAGGAAAAAATTGCCATTGCTACAAAATACCTTATTCCCAAATCTCTTTCCAGAACAGGATTGCTAAAAAAACAGGTGAAATACTCGAAAGCTGCTCTTTCAAATATTGCTGTTCATTACGCCAGGGAATCAGGAATGAGAAACTTTGAAAAAGCTCTGGATAAGATTCATAGAAAAATAGCAAAAAAAATGGTTCTTGGCGATCTAAAACCCCCTGTATCCATAAAACCTGAAAGCCTCCAGGATTACCTCGGCAAACCTTTATTCAGAGAGGATAACGTAAAATCCATTACCGGTCCCGGAATGATAACAGGACTTGCCTGGACAAACTTTGGAGGGGATACTCTCCTTATAGAGGCAGTTGCCATCCCCGGAAAGGGAGGGTTCAAGCTGACCGGTCAAATGGGGGATGTCATGAAAGAATCTGCATCTATAGCATATTCGTACATCCAGTCCATTGCATCAGACTATGGCGTAAAACCTGATTACTTTGATTCTTTTACCATTCACCTGCATATTCCGGAAGGGGCAACCCCCAAAGATGGTCCATCTGCCGGGGCAGCCATGGCTGGAGCCCTCCTCTCCCTGGCAACAGGTAAACAGGTTAGGAAAAACACCGCCATGACAGGAGAGTTGTCCCTGACAGGAAAGGTGCTCCCTATTGGAGGCCTTAAAGAAAAGGTAATTGCCGCCCGCAGGAACGGTATTAAAAGGGTTCTGATACCTGAAACAAACCTGCGGGATCTTGATGAGATACCTGACTATATTAAAAAGGGTATTAAATTCCATACCGTTTCAACAATGAAAGATGTTATAGACCTTATTTTATAAGGATTTTAAAAAGAGGAAATAATGGAACTGCTCGCACCTGCCGGAAATCTGGAAAAACTGTACTATGCCTATGAATATGGTGCAGATGCTGCCTATATCGGAATTAAAAATTTTTCCCTCAGGGCAAAAGCCGATAACTTCTACGAAAATGAATGGGAGAAAATTCGTCAAATAAAGGGAGACAAGAAACTCTTCGGAGCTCTGAATATCTACTTTCACAACAGTGATCTAAAGAGCCTCGAGGAGAACATAGACTATTTTAAGAGGTATCCCTTTGACGCTTTTATACTGAGTGATCTGGGAATTATTCCGCTTCTAAAAAAACATTTCCCCGATACGCCGCTGCATTTGAGTACCCAGGCTAACTGTCTTAATAAAGAATCAGCGAAGTTATACCGGGATCTTGGTTTTTCCAGGATAATTCTGGGACGGGAAACCCCGCTTGACGAGATAAAAGAGATGCGTGATTATCTGCCGGATATTGAACTTGAAGCATTTGTTCACGGAGCAATGTGCATTGCATATTCAGGCAGATGTTTCTTAAGCAGGTACATGTCTGACCGAAGTGCAAATCAGGGAGATTGTGCCCAGTCATGCCGTTGGCAGTACAGATATCTTGAAGAAAAACAGCGTCCGGGTGAATACATGCCGGTAATTGAAGGAGACGGTTTTACTACCATACTCTCCTCCAAGGATATGTGTCTTATTGATTATCTTGACAAGTTTTATGATGCCGGTGTTGATTCTCTCAAGATTGAGGGTCGGATGAAGTCGATTTACTACACTGCAGTGGTAACCAGGGCATACAGGAAAACGATTGATGCTTTGGAAGGTAAAGGTATAGACAATCTTGAAGAGTATAAAAATGAGATCTATAAGGTAAGTCACCGTGAATTCTCTACAGGATTTTATTTCGGAAAGGAAGAGATCGAACAATCAACCCAGACCAGTTACGAGAGGCAGTATGCCTTTCTGGGTTCCATTGGGGAGTCTGTTTCTCCGGGCAGATACCGGCTTATTGTTAAAAACCAGATCCGGAAAGGGGATCCTGTTGAGTATATTGGACCGGATATTCTTTTTAAAAAAGATTCTGATTTTATTATCAGAGATGAAAACGGTACTGAAGTGGACAAAGCTGATCACGGTAAATTTTACACTATTGAGCCCTCAGTTTCCCTGAAAAAAGGCTATATTTTAAGAAAACCAACCACTACCCCCCAGCCTGTTTTCGAAAGAGGACAACTGCCGGCTAAAACCTGACTGGTAAAATCTGTGACTCGATCGGGTTTGACCGTTTCGCCGGGCGCACTAACAAAAAACCGCCTCCAAAAAGAGGCGGTTTTTCTATTTTTAAAATATTTCTGTCTACCTTATAAACTTTTCCTTCATATAATCCAGATCCAGTTCAGGGTATAAGGGGTACTTGTCCAGAAGAACTCTGACCCTTTCCCGTGCTTCCCGAGCAACCTCCGGAGCCAAATCATACTTTGCTTTACTCTTTTTACCTGCATTTTTGCCGGTCTTGATAGTTGCTGATTCAGCATTCTCAAGAAGCATCCTGATGATGGACGCAATCTCCTTCATCTCAGTATCGCCCATACCGAGGGTTGTTAAAGCTGCAGTACCAAGTCTCAATCCGCTGGTATACCATGGTCCGTTTGGATCGAAGGGAAGTGCATTTCTGTTACAGGTAATTCCGCACTCTCTTAAGATATTTTCTGCCTGACGACCGTTAAGCCCGAAACTTCTGATATCAAGAAGGAAAAGGTGGTTATCAGTACCTCCGGTCGCCACAGTTATCCCTTCATTGCTGCAATACCCGGCGAGAGCTTGTGAATTTTTAACGATATCTTTTGCATATTCCTGAAATTCAGGTTTTGATGCTTCAGTAAGAGCAACGGCCTTTGCAGCAATGATATGCGGAAGCGGACCGCCCATAACCAGTGGACACGCCTTATTTACGGAATCTGCAAACTCATCCTTACAGAGAACAAGACCGCTTCTCGGTCCCCGCAGGGTTTTATGGGTGGTTGTTGTAACTACATCTGCATAGGGTACTGGATTGTACTCACCGGTCATTACCTTTCCTGCAACAAGTCCTGAAAAATGAGCCATATCAACCATAAATACGGCACCGACCTTGTCAGCAATCTCTTTCATTCTCTTGAAGTTGATCAACCTGGGGTATGCACTGTAACCAGCAAGGAGAATCAAAGGTTTGATTTCCATAGCAAGCTTCTCGATTTCAGTATAGTCCAGGACTCCGGTCTCTTTGTTAACACTGTAGGTATATGCATCAAACATCTTTGCAGAAACGTTGAACCGGTACCCATGGGTAAGATGTCCTCCGGAGTAGTAATCAAGTCCCAGAAGCTTCTGGTTTCCAAGAGCTTTACGAACTGTATCCCAGTCTTGCCTTGAAAGATGTGCGGGATTTAAATCACCAATTTCCTCAAGCATGGGACCTTCTATTTTTGTTGTAAGGATTGCCCAGTACGCAATAAGATTTGCATCTGCACCGCTGTGGGGCTGGACAAAAGCATTTTCAGCTCCGAAGATTTTTTTTGCCATGTCTACCGCATAGGCTTCAATATCATCTACGTTATCACATCCTGCATAGAATCTGTGGTATGGATACCCTTCTGCGTAGTTATCTGTCAGCAGATTACCGGCTGCAAGCTGGGTGGCAAGAGAAGTAAAATTTTCGCTGGCAATAAGTTTCAGATTCGTTCTCTGATTCTCAAACTCTTTAACAATAGAAGCCGCTGTTTCCTTTGAAACATCCTGTACTTTCTCGAGAGCTGCAAGATATGCCAGGAAACCGGTATCAATATCTTCTATTTTCCTGCCTGAAATATACTCATGGACTGCAGATTTACTCATTATTGTCTCCTTTTAGTTAGCTATACTTAAAAAGAATATATCATATATTATCTATATAGCAACCCTTATTATTACTTACTGTTCAAGATCTTCTAAATATTTTTTGATTTTTCCGATCCGCTCCCTGAATTCCGCCAGTTTTCCTTTCTCTTTTTCCACAACCTCTTTTGGAGCGTTGGACAGGAACTTGCTGTTGTTCAGCTTTTTCTCAGTTGTTCCATACAGTTTTGTTACCTTGAAAAGCTCTTTGTTGAGTTTTTCGATCTCCCTGGGAAGATCCACAACATCCCTGATATATGCAAAAGCCTCAAAACCACTGCCTGCAGCAGGGATACTCCCCTCCATCTCCGGTTTTTCATACCCGATTTTAAGCTCAGATGCTCCGGTCAGAGTTTTTATCAGATCATAAAATTCTTCAAAGTAAGCTGCTCCCTTGAAATTGTTCTCCATCACTACAGTAACAGGAATTTTCTTGTCCGGAGGAATGGTAAACTCACTTCTTAAGGTCCGTATACTCTTGATTAAACTCTGAACCAGGGCAAATCCCGCTTCTACTTCTCCATTTTTACGGTCATCTCTTTCCTCCGGATAAGGAGCCTGAATTACAGCTGTGGATGTATTTGGAAGCTTCTGATAGATCTCCTCCGTAATAAAGGAGAGAAACGGATGCAACAGCCGCATAGATTCTTCCAGGACACCAACAAGCAGGGTTATGGCCCTGTTTGCACGGTCCTGATCCTTGCTGTAGAGATCAAGCTTGGATGCTTCGAGATACCAGTCGCACAGATCATTCCAGAAGAAATCGTACACCGCCTGGGCTGCATCGTTAAACCGGTAACCCTCTATCGCTCGCTTAACTGAACCAGCAGCATTATTAAGACGGGAATAAACCCACTTGTCTATATTTTTACGTTTGATGCTCTCCTCCGGAAGAAATGTTTTTCCCTCCAAATTCATCAGTATAAACCGTGTCGCATTCCATACTTTGTTGGCGAACTTTGATCCCAGCTTGAAAGAATCGTTATCAATCAGGATATCCTGTCCCTGTGCTGCAAGATAAACCAGGGTAAATTTCATGGAATCAGCCCCATATTCTTCTACAATTTCCAAAGGATCCAGGCCGTTGCCCAGGGACTTGGACATCTTCCGCCCCTTTTTGTCACGGACAAGTCCTGTAATGTAAATATCCCTGAACGGAGCCTGCCCAAGAAATTCTTCGCTGGCCATAATCATTCTGGCAACCCAGAAAAATATTATATCGTACCCGGTAACCAGGGTGGATGTTGGAAAAAATTTTTCAAGATCAGGAGTCTTATCCGGCCAACCGAGAGTGGAAAAAGGCCACAGCCATGACGAAAACCAGGTATCCAGCACATCTTCATCCTGCCGTATGTTTTTACTTCCGCAGGAAGAACATTCAGCAGGATCCTCTCTTGAGACCATCATCTCCCCACAGTCATTGCAGTACCATACCGGAATCCGGTGTCCCCACCAGAGCTGACGGCTTATACACCAGTCACGGATCCCCGTTAGCCAGTGCTTGTAGGTATTCTCCCATTTTCGGGGATAAAACCGTATGGTATCATCTTCCAAGGCCTTTAGAGCTTTCTCCGCCATCCCCTTCATACTTACAAACCACTGCTCTGACATGTAGGGTTCAATCACGGTGTTACACCGGTAACAGTGTCCCACCTGGTGGTTATGCTCTTCCTCTTTAATAAAAACTCCTGCTTTCTTCAGATCGTCTACGACCAGTTTCCTTGCTTTCTCCGGCTCCATGCCTCGGTACTTCTCAGGAACATTGTGATTCAATGTCCCGTCAGGATTCAGAATATTTATCTTTTCAAGATTATGCCTTTCTCCAATCTCCCAGTCGTTTGGATCGTGTCCGGGAGTGATCTTTACCGCACCTGTTCCAAACTCCATGGAAACGTATGAATCCGCTATTATCTTTATTTTTCTTCCGGTAAGGGGAAGATCAACCTCTTGGTCTACGAGATTTTTGTATCTATCGTCATCGGGATGCACGGCAACAGCACTGTCACCAAACATTGTCTCAGGCCTGGTAGTTGCAATCTCTATCTTCCCCGATCCGTCTGAAAGGGGATAATAATAATGATACAATTTTCCGGGAAGCTCTTTATGTTCTACTTCATCGTCCGACAGGGCTGTTCCACAGGAAGAACACCAGTTAACCAGATAGTTCCCCTTGTAGATTAGTTTCTTCTCGTAAAGTGCTACAAATACCTCCCGCACTGCCCGGGACAACCCCTCATCCAGGGTAAACCGTTCCCTCTTCCAGTCGACCGAAGCTCCGATCTTCTGCAGCTGCCTGGTTATAACAGCATGATGTTCTTTCTTGACCTTCCAGGTTTCCTCAACAAACTTTTCCCTGCCTATTTCGGTTCTCTCTATCCCCTTTGTACGGAGTTTTCTTTCAACTATATTCTGGGTAGCAATTCCCGCATGGTCCGTTCCAGGCAGCCATAAAGTCGGACGGCCTGTCATTCTGTAATATCTAATTAATATATCCTGCAGCGTATTGTTCAGTCCGTGTCCCATATGCAGTACACCGGTAACATTGGGAGGCGGTATAACAATAGTAAAAGGGTTATTGTCTTTTTCAGGATTGCCGCTCTCTTTTGGAGAAAAAAGATCGTTATCCATCCAGTATTTGTATATTCTATCTTCAAAATCAGCGGGGTTGAATACCCGTGAAAGTTCAATTGCTTTCATATTCGGCTCCTGAATTCCATCATATTATGAGACCGAATAATATCAAACATGAGAAACTACTTCAAGGTTACGAGGAACTTATTACCTTCGGGCAGCTGCCGCTTTCCGGGCACGTGAGATTCTTTCCATTTTCCGGTAATATTTTGCCTGCTTATCAATCTCTTCAATATCGGAAACCCTGATTTTATTGTCCACAATCTTGAACTTGTTGTTCTGAAAGAGCTGTCTGATTGCTGTATTTCCCTCTTCCTTCGAAAGCCCCACCATGTTTACAAGTTCCTTGGGACCAAAATCGAAGGTATAGGCCTCAGCTTTTATGTAAACTCTCAGTTTTTCAAGCTGAATTGAGAGGGCATCATACATTCTACCAAGGTTGTCCGTTATCTGGGTATTTGCAAGCTGTTTGTATATAAACCATATTCTTTCGGAAAGGAGCTGGGTCAATCTGGTTATAATCTGTGGCTGTGAGGTAACCATAAGTTTAAAGTTTGCCTTGTTCACTGCCAAAAGGACAGCATCTTCATGGGCTATGGCGGAAGCACTTCTGGGTTTGTCTTCAAGAAGAGACATCTCCCCGAATATATCTCCCGTCTTGAGCAGTGCAAGCATAACCTCGTTATCATTTACAATCTTGGTTATCTTGACACTCCCTTTCTGGATTATGTACAGCTCCTGCCCCGGCTGATTCTCGGAAAAGATCATTGTTCCCTTGGGGTATGTTCTGGTGAATTCCTCATTGCTTCCATCCAAGTACACCGCTTTGGAATAGGGTCTGATCTTCCCCATCCTTTCCCTGGCTGTTTTTATGTGAGCCCCGGTTTGACAGTACTTTATGTATTGGTGATACGCGTAATATGCAAGATTATACTGACTCTGACGGGCATAGTACTCAGCTACACGGAAAAGATGATCAGGACTGGAATTCCCGGCACTCTTTAAGGTGATCCTGGTTAGTTCTTCATCAAGATAACGCATCTTTTTGCTGAATTGCTGGATAATCTTCATTGCAACAGGGGTGTTTTTTTCAATCAGCAGACCGTATTGATCCCGATGAACCGATATCAGAACAACATCGGTAACAGCTCTGGCTGTTTCTATATGGCTATGCGAAGACATAGTGGAAACGACACCAAAAAAGTCCCCGGGAGAAAGGAGGTTCCCCCCTTCCTCTTCTACAATTTCAACTTCCTTGCTTATCTGAACCTTACCCTGACGGATAATATAAAAATAGTCAGCTTTCTGTTTTCCCTCTACAATAATATAGGCACCTTTTCGAAAATTTACGAGTGAAAGCTGTAATGGATTATTCATACACCACCTAAAGACTATTTCTTTTATACATTAACAGTATAGGAGCCAGAATATATCTTTGTCAATTACAAAAGGATATATTCATGCCTCTTATCTATATTCGGAAGATTTGTCCAAAACCAACACAATTTTTACCACCAATCCACAACCTGAATATCACTCCAGGATGATTTGTAGCTTTTTATGGAGTCGGAATATTCCTCGTAAACTGTTTGCATGGAGTAGGAACGGTTCTTTCTGACAATCTTTCCATCCGGGTTAATCGATGCTATATCAATCAGTCCTTTGGAAAAGATTATCCGC
>QNBL01000034.1 GCA_003641695.1 Spirochaetota bacterium | reverse complement strand
TAAAATAGCGGTTGACCTTATATGCGGATTTATGTATATTTGCAGCATGAAAAAGAAAATAGCTTATTGCCCGACAATGAAACCGTTTGCTGATAAAATAACCGACTCTCTGAGTGATACAGTGGAAATGGTTGAGATGGGAAGTGCCGCTCAGGTTCTTGGTGCCCTCCGCACGGGGAGTGTAGATGGTGTTCTTATCGGCCGTTATGCAAAGCAGAAGGAAATTGACTCTGATATAAAGAGAGAGATACTCAAAGAAGGGTATACTCTGGTTTATAAGGTAAAGAGCGGAATACCAGCTGCCCAGCTGAAGGAACTTACCGTAAGAACGTATCTTGACAAGTCTGAACTAAAGGACTTTGTTCCTCTTTTCGGCACTATTGAGTATTTTGATACTCTTGATGAGTGTCTGGAGGGAGGGTTTGAAACTCCCCTAATTATTGATTGGAAGGATTACCGCGATGATTTCGAGATGCTGATTCCTCTTGAAGCATATGGGAAAGTGCCTCTCTTCAGAGCACCGGTTCTGTATTACAGAGATATTGATTCAGGTATAGTAGAGTCAATCGGCTCAGGTATTAAAATATGAACGTATATTTATTAGGCGGGATTCTATTTGTTATAGCAGCCATTCTGTCAATGTTCGGCAAAGGGGGCGGTGAGTTCTATGTTCCCATCTTCCTGACTATCGGTATTGGTTTCAATCAGGCAGCTACAACCTCGTTGTTTATACTGATGGTCTCAGGAACCATAATGATGTTGGTGTATAACAGAAAAGCACTTCTTGACTGGAAACTTGGATTTGCTGTTGTAGCAGCTTCAGCATCCGGTTCTTTTATCGGGGGGTATCTCTCAATTGGGGTGAATCCGGTATATCTCAAAATAGTATTCGCCGTTCTTCTTCTGATATCTGCTTTCTTCATGGCAAAAAAAGAGAGAAAATCGATCCCGATTACGTGGGGATATATGTGGAAAAGGAAGTGCTGTAATGAGGAGTATAACTTTCCGATCTTTATTGTTCTCCCAGTCATATTTATCATTGGATTTCTTGCCGGAATGGTGGGAATTTCCGGAGGCGGGCTGATCGTACCCCTGTTGATAATCCTTGGCGGTATGCCGCTTCGTATTGCTTTTGCAACTAATTCAATCATGGTTCTTTTTTCATCAGCATTGGGGTTTTTGGGACATGGTTTGAAAACATCGATAGATTGGCATTTTACACTGATAGTAGCTGCGTTTATTGCTGCAGGTGCCCTTACTGGTGCACATTTTTCTTCCAGAGTTAAGGTGTCTCGTTTAAAAAAGATATTTGTGTGGATACTTATTATTGCAGCAGTGTGGATGGTCTTAAAAATTTATATATGAAAACAATTCTTTCGATAGACGGCGGAGGGATCCGTGGTATTCTCCCTGCACGGATTTTACAGGAGATGCGCCGGCGCCTTGATAAGAATGGCGATGCCACAATTCAGGATGCCGCAACAAACCTTATTATTACAAGTTTTGATACCGAAGCAATGGAACCACATTGCATAAAAAAACGTGATATGCATAAGGATGCTTATGATGACCATAATTATTACATGAGAGATGCTGCAAGGGCTTCCTCCGCTGCACCAACATTTTTTCCGCCTGCCCGCATAAGCCCGATTGTTCTGGAAGATAAAAAATATTCTTTAATAGACGGGGCAGTATTTGCAAACAACCCTGCAGGTTTGGCATATGTAGAGGCTCAAAAGATTTTTCCGGAGGAGAAAGAGTTTGTCATTTTGTCTCTTGGAACCGGCGGTTTTAAGCAGGGATATTCATACGAGGAAGTCCATGCATGGGGATACATGGAATTTTCGGGTTAATATCGAAATATCCGGTTCCGGATTTTCCATAGATGATGCCGGGCAAAAGAACATGCAAAGCCTGTCGGGATATGCGGATCAAATGATTAAACAGTATGACAGCGAAATAAGTGCTGTTTGCAGCCTTCTCAATGACCGCTAGTCAACTGTTTTCTCTCTCAGTTTCAGTGCATTGCCATGGGTTACAAATCCTTCGTAATCTGCCAGGGTAATAACATGATCCCTGAAGTTATTATAACCTGATTCAGTGGCATAAATGACAGACGAGTATTTTATAAAATCCCGTACAGAAACAGCCGAAAAAGTTTTAGCCGTACCTCCGGTAGGTAAAACGGCATTGGCTCCGGTAACATAGTTTGCTGCGGAAAAGGGCAGGTTATCTCCAAGGAGAATTTCACCTGCATTCTTTATGAGTGAAAGTGTTGTAAAAGGTTCTTTAGTCTGAATCTGCAGATGTTCCGGAGCGAACGTGTTTACTATATCCGCTCCCTTTCCCATGGAATCGACGAGAAGAATTACTCCGTATCCGCTGAATACATCGGTAACAAAGGTTTTCCTCGGCTCAGGCAGATTTTCAACAAGGTTCTCTACATGTTCCGCTGTTTTCTCTGCCAGGGAAAGAGAATCGGTAACAAGAATTGCAGAGGAGTCCGAGCCATGTTCCGATTCAACCAGAAGATCCAGTGCAACCTTCCATGGGTCAGCACTGCCGTCGGCAAGAACCATTGATTCAGAAGGCCCTGCAGGAAGTCCGACATCGACCATCCCGTATAAAAGTCTTTTAGCGGCAGTAACATACATGCTTCCGGGACCGGTAATCTTTACTACCGGATCAATGCTCTCCGTTCCGTATGCAAGCGCTGCAATAGCCTGAGCTCCGCCTGCACGGTAAATTTCATCGACACCGCATAACTTGGCTGCATAGAGGCACCCCGGATCTACTTTCCCCTCTTTGTCTGGAGGGGTAACCACGCAGACCCTTTCTACACCAGCGACCTTTGCCGGAATGGCCAGCATATACAGCATTGACGGAAAGCTGCCCCTGCCTCTCGGGACATATAAACCTGCTGATTCTATTGGTGTTGGTTTTTCACCTGCAAGGATGCCGGGTTTTATTTCTTTGAAGTGTATTGATAAAGGCTTTTGGGATTCATGAAAAAGGGTGATATTCTCTATGGCATACTCAAGTGCCTTTTTAACAGTGCTGTCAAGATTATTTTCCGCTTCATCTATTTCTTCCCTGCTGACTTTTAAAGAAATACCTGCGCTGTCAAAACCGTCGAACTCTTTGGTGAATTTTCGAAGTGCTGCATCCCCTTCAGTTCTAACAGCATTGATAATACCGGAAACAGATTCACTAACCCTGGAGATATCAATCTCTGATCGGTTAAGATAATACTGCTTCTTTTCTTTCGGGAGTTTTGACCAGGGTACTATAACAGGTTTCATATCAATTCCTTTATTATTTTTATTGCAAGAAGACAACTGGTAGAGTACCCCATAATACAACGTATGACAATATTGCTACTGGAAAAAGTCCGCGGAAGGTATATAATGTGGATAGTATTACTGCAGGAGTGTGTTATGGTTGTTTATTGCGTAGATGTATATTTGGTGCAGGGCGGGCAGGATATTTTTATTAAAGCAACAATGGCCAATAGAGAAGGGACCCGGAAAGAGGAGGGGAATATACGATTCGATGTGCTCCAAATGGAGGATGATTCATCCCGTTTTTTACTCTATGAAGTCTACCGCTCAGAGGATGCTGTTCAAGCTCATAAGGAGACAGAGCATTATCTGATATGGCGTAAAACTGTTGCTCCTTTAATGGCTAAACCACGGGAGGGAGTCAGGTATAGACCTCTTTCAGAAATATAGTTTATGCTCCGCGGTTATACCCTTGGAGATACTGAATCAGCATGCCCCTACATTGAAGGGCAAACATTCTTAAGTGAAAGTTATCTTATTGATGATGTTAATTATGAGGAGATAGACCTCCTCCTTGACCGGGGATACAGGCATTTTGGGAAGTATTTTTTCCGGCCTGTCTGTAGGAGCTGCCATAAGTGTCTGCCGATACGAATCCCGGTAGAAAGATACGTGTTCTCCCGTAATGCCAAACGTCTTTTTAAAAGGTATGAATCCTTAAGGATAGATGTTGTTGACAATCCGGAGGTTTCGGAAGAAAAATTCCTTCTTTACAAAAAGCACAAAAAACGTTTCAAGGAGATGAGGGATCCTGAAACAGAGGTGGAAGGTTTTGAACAGTTTTCAGAATCGTTTTTTACCAATTTCTCGTTTTCCAGAACAATAGAGATCAGAGATAATGATACACTGATTGCTGTTACCCATATGGATGCCGGAATGGAAGCTAATTCTGCCATCTACTGTTATTACGATACCGATTATCTCGACTTAAGCCCCGGTAGATTCTCAATTTACAAAGGGATTGAACTGACAAAAAAAAGTGGTAAAAAATATTACTATCTGGGATACTTCGTGGAGAATAATCCCCATATGTCTTACAAGGGCGGGTACAAACCGAATGAGATACTCCTCCAGGAGGGGATGTGGATGGAAGGGCCTCCTGAGGGGCGTGAGTTTAAACCTCTATACAGATTGATCTAATATTCCGGTTGCTAAAACTTGCGCTGATCAGGCTGATGGATTATAGTTGAAGAAACGGAGGATGAAGTATGTATGTTCATAGAGAACCCTGGAAGAAACTTGATAAGTACCGGGGAAAAGAGTTTAAAGGTGAATGGCCGACTATACCCGAGTTGTTTACCATTATAGCAGGTGAGTTTCCGGATAACCGCTGTTTTTCCATTTACGAACCTGATAATCTATTCTTTACCTATTCTCAAGCTTTCAAGAGCATAGAAGATGTTTCATCATACCTTGCCGGTAAAGGGGTGAAAAGAGGAGTGAAGGTAGCGCTCACTGGTAAAAATTCTCCTGAATGGACAATTGCATATCTGTCCATCCTTTTCGCTGGTGGGACAGTTGTCCCCATCGATTATCAATTGAAATCAGAGGAGATTACTGAACTTTTTGAGTTTTCAGATGCTGAAATTTTCTTTATCGACAGTGAAAAATATGATGAAATAAAACCCGCCAACGGCAGAATTTTCAAACTCTCCCTTTCTGCCGAAAAACCCGAATACATTTTGAATATCAATAAGGGTAAAGGCAGTAAGGGAAAAGTAGAAAAGCCGCTTGTGGATGACCTTGCTGCAATTCTATATACTTCCGGCACAACAGGAAATCAGAAGGGGGTAATGCTTACCCACAAGAATCTCGTTAGTGACTGTTTTCTCAGCCAGGGGCATATGGAACTTTTTAGTACCGATGTTTTTTATGCGCTGCTGCCGCTTCATCATTCATATACGATGCTTGCTGTGTTTATCGAAGCCCTGTCCGTAGGAGCGGAAATTGTTTTTGCCAAGAAACTTGTTGTATCACAGATTCTTAAAGATCTGAAACAGGGGAAGGTTACCATGTTCCTTGCTATCCCCATGCTTTTTAACAAGATGCTTAAAGCCCTTATGAGCGGGGTGAAAGAAAAGGGGATTGTTCTATACGGGATTATCAGGGCACTTATGTATGTAAGTGGATTTATTAAAAAAACAACAGGAATTAATCCAGGAAAAAAAATGTTTGGATTCCTTTTAAAAAAACTTTCTTTGGAAACCAACAGAATATGCATCTGCGGGGGAGGACCGCTTCCGGCTTCAACCTTCAGTATGTTTAATCAGCTCGGAATAGATTTTGTTCAGGGATACGGGTTAACCGAAACATCTCCCATTGTAGCTTTAAACCCCATAGAGCATTACAAAGAGGCTTCAGTAGGAGCTGTTGTTCCTGGTGCGGATATGAAAATTTTCGACCCTGATGATGAGGGCAGCGGAGAGATATATATTAAAGGACCTATGGTTATGCAGGGGTACTACAAGAATCAGGAAGCAACAAAAGCGGCCTTTACCGAAGACGGATGGTTTAAAAGCGGGGATGTTGGATACCTGGATGATGAAAATTATCTCTACCTTACCGGCCGGAAGAAGTCTTTGATTGTGACCGAAGGGGGTAAAAACGTTTTTCCGGAGGAGATTGAGGATCATTTTCAGCTGGATGACGAAATCGAACAGGTTCTTGTCCGGGGATACGTCCTGGATGAGAAAATGAAAACCGAAGGGATTGAGGTCCTTATATACCCCAACGAAGAGGCTCTAAAAAAGGTTTTTGAGAAATCAGGAGAAAAAGAGACTTTAGAGAGTACCCGTAAGGTCTTTGGAAGGATAGTGGACAGGGTGAACAGAGAAGTCCTTCCCTACAAGAGAATATCAAAATTGACCATACTGGACGAACCAATGGAAATGACAACTACGAAAAAGATCAAGAGGCATAAACTTTCTGCTGATAATTAAGTATGAAGTATAAAATTCTTATTATTCTTGTTTTCGTAGTTTCTGCCGGATTATTTGCAAAGGAACTCGGCTTCTTTGAGACCTGCAGTGTCTATCTTCCTGAAGGATGGGCCGTATTGGGGAGCGAGAACGATAAAGTTACCTTCGCTGATCCTTCCCAAAATGCATTCCTGCAGATAAAGCGGTACTCCGGGGATACCTATGATAACCCCGGGAAGATCTATTCATCGGTTCTTTCCCGGCTGAACGGAAGGGGAGAGGGAGACAGTCTCAACTACGAAACAAGGGCATCATATTTCGGTAATATTAGTTTTTCTCTATCGGGAAACACCTATAAGGGGTTTACGGTATGTATCGACGGCGAGGATGCAGATTATGTAATTCTTTCGTTTTCTCTTTCAGGAAAGTATAGTGATTATCATGACTTTATACTTTCTGCTATGGATTCTTTTACTCTGGATGATGCAGGGCGGTGCAGCCCGGGAGTTGTAAGCCAGTACTATTATCCCGTCCCCGGTCCCGAGAAATCCATACATTATCTTGATATCAATGGAGAAGAAGTTCTCTATACCCATGATTTGAATGAGACAGAAGCAGCTCAGGTTGTTGTCGAAAGAGAGGCCCGGATTTTTTCTGCCTATGTTAATACCCGTATGGTAAACGAAGCCTGGACCAGGTACTACCGTATCCTGTACCGTGATAATTACCGTCGCCTGGACAGAATATCCCGGATTTTAGCTCAGCATCTTGATCCCGGCTTTACCTCCTTAAGCGATTATGAGAAAAGTGCACTGCTGCTTTCCTGGATTCAGAAGTATGAATATTATCGGACGGGAACCCTTTCGGATGTTCTAAGCCCCATATCATGTCTTGTTCAGGAAAAGGGAGACTGCGATTCACGGGTACTATTATACCTCATTCTGCTTAAACACTATGGCATTGATGGAATACTTATGGTATCTTCCGTTTACAGTCACAGCATTGCCGGTGTCAATGTAGAAGGAAAGGGGGCACGGTTCCCGTTTAGCGGAGTACCGTATCTTGTTGCTGAAACTACCGATGATGTCTCCATTGGACTTATAGATCAATCAATGGCGGATCCTTCAAATTGGCTGGGGATACACTTCCCGTAAAATTAAGAATAAGGAAAGAGTATGATAAAGCTAAGCGGTTTTCAACGCAATTTTTTAAGAAAGAGAGCACACGGTCTAAAGCCGGTGGTTATGCTGGGAAAGAACGGCCTGACCAGCGAAGTTACCCGGGCAATTGATAAAGCCCTTGAGGATCATGAACTTATCAAGGTAAAATTTATCGATTACAAAGAAGAAAAAAAAGCTCTTGCAGGAAGTTTCAGTGAGAAACTGAATGCAAATTTGATTTCAGTTATCGGCAATATAGCAATAATCTACCGGGAAAGTTCCAACCCTGAGAAAAAAGAGATCTTTATTCCCGGTACACACATGAAAAAGTAGTTATTGATCCCGGTATTTTAATACCTCATTACTCACGTAATCAAGCTGTACTGCTGCCTGTTGAAACATCGCTTCGGATTCTTCCCCGGCGTGATATTTCTTCTCGCAGACGACTCTTTTAATCCCGCAGTTGATGATCAGCATTGCGCAGGTTCTGCAGGGAGTCATTCGGCAGTAGAGAGTCGCTCCATCGATGGCAATGCCCCTTTTGGCAGCCTGACAGATAGCGTTTTGCTCGGCATGAACAGTCCGCACACAGTGAGTTGTAACATGACCGTCTTCATGGATGGTCTTTTTTAGCTGATGCCCTACTTCATCACAGTGAGGCAGCCCCTGAGGAGACCCTACGTACCCGGTAACCAAAATCTGCCTGTCCTTGGCAATAACACATCCGCTCCTGCCTCTGTCGCAGGTAGCACGTTTGGAGATCGCATCAGCAACTTCCATAAAGTATTCATCCCATGACGGGCGTACATATTTTTCTTCACTCATAAAGGAACTATATTATAAAAATTTTTATTTGACAAATGATTATTTAAATACTTATTATTGTAGAATGAGAAGGTTTGTAATCAGCCCTGCACCGGGACTTTATTACGGTAAAGATATAATCCTGGAACTTCCCGATCTTATTGCAGAGAACGGAATACGCAAAATTGCTCTTATTACCGGAAAGTCCTCTTTTCCCGGGACAGAGAATTGGAAGAAATTTACTGATTACTTAAAAAGAAAGGGGATAGAGTATATTCACTTTAGCGCATCAGGGGAGAATGATCCTGTTGCAATAGACCGGATAGTTGCATCTTTATCCGGAGAAGCGGTAGATGCAGTTATCGCTGTCGGCGGCGGGACGGTACTCGATGCGGGAAAGGCTGTATCCGCAATGCTCTGTATGGAGGGTTCAATCACCGATTACCTTGAGGGGGTGGGAACAAAAACACCTACCGGAGCGAAGTTGCCCTTTTATGCAGTACCTACAACCTCAGGAACAGGTTCAGAGGCTACAAAGAATGCAGTAATAAGCAGGATCGGCCCTGGAGGATTCAAGAAATCGCTGCGTCACAACAAGTATATTCCTGAAGCTGCATTTCTTGATCCTGCCTTGATTACCAGCTGTCCTCAGGATATAACTGCTGCCAGCGGACTCGATGCGATTACCCAGCTTATAGAGGCTTATGTATCTACCGGCCACAACAAGTATACAGACGCTCTTGCAGTTGAAGGTCTCCGGTTTGCCGGAAAGAGTTTTCCCTGGACCATTGAAGAGGGAACTGATGTAGAAGCCAGGGGTTCCATGGCTCTTGCGGCCTATCTATCAGGCATTGCTCTTGCTAACGCAGGGCTGGGGGTAATTCATGGAGCGGCTTCCACCCTCGGAGCCATGCATAAAATCCCCCACGGTGTTGTATGTGGAACCCTGCTGGGAGCTGCAACAGAAAGAATTATTGAGAAATTAAGCTCCAGTGAAGAAGGGTGGAACAATTCAGCACTTAAAAGGTATGCGGGAGCCGGTGTTGCTCTAAATGGAAAAGATGCCGGAAGTATTGAGGATAATTGCATGGCACTTGTAAACCGCTTACATAAATGGATAAAAAAGTATGCTATAAAACGGCTTGGAGATTACGGGTTTACAAAACAAGAGCTTAAATCAGCAGCAGGAAGAGTCTCTCTGAAAAATACCCCTGTTAAGCTGGATCAGAAGGAGATCGAGTTAATACTCGTATCACGCCTTTAGAGTTATTCTGTATTACTTGCCGTAAATATTACACTGTGGTATATTATCCCCTACCTGAGAAATTTGAGGAGCTCTGATTTGAAGAAAAAAAACAAAACAGCGATTGCCGCTGTATTAATAATTATGATAACCCTGATGTCCTCCTGTGCAATGAAACAGGAAGTTTTCGTTGATAAAAATGGAGCCGGAAGTGTCGATTTTGAGATCAATCTGGCTTCTTACTTTACCGAAGTTGCAGTTCAGTTATCCGATCTGGTTCCTTCCGGGAATCAGGATACGATCAAGGAAGGGCAGTTTTTTAATCTGAAGAAGATAGAGGATGATTTTGCAAAGAGAAGCAGTGTCACCCTTACCTCTCTTGAGTCTCCCCGCCCTGAGAGTCTGAAGGGCACTTTTACCTTTTCCGATATCAATGATGCTGTAACCGATGCCGGTAAGACAAAAAATCCCGGCATCTTTACCTTTGCTTCAGACAGCGGTGTGTCCATTCTTACCGTTTCCCTTAACTGCGATACCATTGAACAGCTCCTGAATGAAAATCCTTCCTTAAACAATCCCCTTATGGAGAACTTCGGCCCTCTTGCCAACAAAGATCTTTCTGAAACCGATTATCTTGATATGATGGAGTACATGTTAGGGGAGGAGAGCAGACAAGGGATCATTGATTCTGTGGTGGATATCACCGTCAGGGTAAAAGGAAAGGTTATCTCTCAGACCGGCGGAGAAAAATTAAGCAGTGATTCAGTCAGATTCAGAATACCCCTTATAAAGATTCTGGTTCTGAATAAACCGCTGAACTATGAGGTGAAATTCAAGTAAAGACTTCCTCTCGGGAATAAAGACACGCTGCAATGGATAACTCATGGAAGGTGTGAAACAGTAAAGGAGTAGAGTCTGTAGTAATTATTTCCCGGAAGATAAACGGCAACAGCCTGTGCACTGCTTTTTTTAGTCGTAATTTTTATTTCCCAGAACCACGTTTTTGTTCCCACATACTGAAAAATCCTTTCCTGAAGAGGTTCTTCAATGGTTATAATAGTCCTAAGCTGGGAAGAAGTTATTTCCTGAGCCTTTCTGAGGTAAAGAATTCTTTGAAGAACGGCTGAGCTGTTTTCAAGCTGTTTGCCGCCGTAGGGATAGATGAGAACTTGTTTCAGGATAAATTCCGGGATAAAATTCACGTTCATTTCAGGACAGGTCCCTATCAGCGGGAAAATTGAATGGTAACTGTATCTGAACGCTGTCAGCAATTCATCAGCATCCATTATCCTTCTGCTGCTTAAGGCTCCTGCTGTAAAGGAATGGAAAACTTCCGCCGCAGCCGGATCATCCGTCAGTAGTTTAAACATTCTCTGTAAAGAGAACTCATACGCAGTATTTATATTCATGAAACCATAGGAAGTGTAGTAGTTTTCAAGGTCGCTTTTGTTGAAGATATCCTTGTAGGTTGCTGATATATTGATACAAAAACCATTTTTGTTACGGATATTTCTGAAGGTTTCCACTGTCTTTCCGTTTTTAAAAGTACTCCTGAGCTGTGTCCGTTCCAGGAAGAGGGGATGAACGGAGTTAATGTTAATTCTGCTCGATAAATCAGTGAGCTGCAGTTTCATGTTTTCGGTTGATTTACTGCTGATGTAATGCCAAACCGGATCAAAAGTGGAGTCAGCATCAGGAGTCGGGTCTCCGGATAACTGATTAATGATATTCATTACCTCTTTCTGCAAGGCACTCTTTTCTGTAACTCTCCGGTTAACTCTATTTGCAAAATTTTTTACAAGATAGACCGCTGTTCCGGTGCCTGTAATTATAATAGATAAAAACAGGGTAACCAAAAGCGTTTGAAAGCTGAAAAAACCATCTTCTCTCAAGGTGAGGTCCCGTGAAAAACAGTATTCCCAATTGCACCGAAGGGAGCCATAATCCTTATGTTCTCTCTGCCTGCATATTTCAGTGTAAGTGATACTCCTGCAATACCGCCTCCAGCTGTTTTTAAAAGCCCAATGCTGCAGCTCTCCCCTCCGGCAAATTGCTTTTTTAATTCAGGGGTTTTAATGGATAAGATACCGTTTCTGTAGGTCAAAGCGAGTGTGCGTTCACTTTTCCCGTCCAGGTATGGAATGAGAAGATCGTTTCCGCCGCGGGGATGCTCTATTTCACTTTTCAGGTCTGTCCAGAACGGAAAACGTATTCTTTCTACGGTAGTCATGGTATAATACACAAGAGTTGCTGTCTCTTTATTCCGTATATTCGCCGATGCAGCCTTATCCAGGAAATCTAAGGACTCTGAAAAAAAACTGATGGATGCAAAACCGAGGACGGAAATAACTGCAAGTGCCATAGCCGCTTCTATAAGCGAGAACCCCTCATTTCTGTTCATGAATTTCGTAAACCCTGAGAGAAAAACTGTTACTGCTGCGGATAAGCACAGCCATTTCCTGTTCTGTCTTAAAAACCAAAGAGCCAATATCAAGAAGAAAAACGGTAATTGCTGCAGTACAAACAGAAAGAATTAAAAGCGCTATGATGGTATCAAGAAAAAGGAATCCGTTCCGGGAAGATATTGTTTTCATCTAATTCTCCCAGGAAGAAATATCCGAAGAGGTTCCTTCGCCTCCGGGGATACCGTCTTTCCCAAGGGAGAGAATGCTGTAAGGCAATCCGTTCGGACCGGGGGTTTGGTACTCATAGCTGAATCCCCAGGGGTCTTTTGCCACTGGTTTTCTTAAGTACGGTCCGTCCCACCCGTCAGGGAGAGGTTCAAGTATCGGTTTGGTCCATAGGGCATCAAGGCCTTGCTCATTTGACGGGAACTGCATTGTATCCATAAAGTAGGTATCCAGAGCCATTGAAAGATTTTCTATCTGTGTTTTGGCCGATATAACTCTGGCTTTGTCAACATACCCGGCAGCCATAAATCCTACCGTACTGGTTAGTATCAGGATTATAGACAGTACAATAAGAGTCTCGATAAAAGTCCATCCTGACTGATCCTTAATGTTCATGAGTCTCCCCCTGAAGATTTTTTATTTCTTCCTCCGTCAACAACAGATCTTTGCTGCCCGGATATCTGTTAATAAGTTCCTCAATTCCGGTTATAGCCTCCTGGTACTTTTCAGTCTTTACAAAGAGTAAAACTTTTAAATACTTGAGCCTTGGAGAATTGGCGTTTATCCCTTCTGCCCTTAAAATAAGGTTTTTTGATGTGGCACTATCAGCATCTTTTAATGCTGCAACTATTTTTTCCAGGAGGTCATCAAAAGAAATAAGAGTGGTATAGATTATCTGGGCAGGAGTGGAAAAATATAGATCTGTTTGTACAGTTTCGTACCCCTCCTTTTTAATAGAGAAGGAATGACCCCCCAAAGCAATATCAGGCAGTACAAATCTTCCGTTTATATCGGATACGGCTGTTTTCGATTCATCAGCAGTTATAGCTGCATCCGATAGAGGGAATCCATTGGAGTCATGAATAATTCCCAGGAGAGGGGCTTTTGAAATAGGGCCTGATGGATTAGTATTCATACTTTTACAACCTGTAAGAAAGAGGATTGTAGACAATGCAGCTATTACACGCTTCATTATTTGGCCACCCTGATAAT
The DNA here is from genome assembly GCA_003641695.1 of Spirochaetota bacterium. Lineage (GTDB taxonomy): Bacteria > Spirochaetota > Spirochaetia > B11-G9 > B11-G9 > B11-G9. The sequence continues at coordinate 605 of QNBL01000034.1, read as the reverse complement.
GTGCCCGTTAATCTCCAAACTGCATGCTTCACTCTTGACTGAAATAAGAGTGACCCCTTCTGCGGAGTTGCCTTCTTCAAGTAATATCAGATTGCCCGTATCCAAATTCCTGAAGGAGTAGACCTTTTTTCCCGTTTCAATAACACCAATGTACTCAAGATCCGGGATCTTTACCGTGACTGCAGATTTACTTGCAGTTTTCTTTTCGATCGCGGGTTTTAAAGCAGGCTCAGGAAATATTTTCAGGAGCGATTGATCAAAGGGAACAGTTTTGATTGTTGAATCTGGAAAGGAAAGGATATATTGTTTTTCTTTGGTGACTTCAGTGCTTTCAATTCCTGAAAAATTATAGAGCGAGAATAAACGTACTACGCAGTATGTTGAAATGATTAAAAGTATCCCTTGAAAAACTTTACATCTAGCCATGAGTTATTTCCACCGTTACTTCAGCCTCCATGTTTGATTCACTAAGGTATATGCTTAAGAAATCTATTTTGAAATTTTTTTCTGAGTATGAGAGATCGTACATACACTTGATAACATTCAATAGAATCCCGCTTGCTTCCAGCCGGATCTCTTTTGTTTCTCCTTCATCGATATAATAG
>QNBL01000033.1 GCA_003641695.1 Spirochaetota bacterium | reverse complement strand
GGAATATTCGGAGTAACAAGCTTGAATCTGCCCGTTCTCTTCTTGTACAGTTTTTCAATCACGCCATCGTTTTCCACAGGGGAAAGCGCACAGGTACTGTAAACAATGGTTCCTCCCTTCTTGACTACATCCATTGCTGAAACAAGCATGGAATAAGCCTGAATAGCAAGGTGCTTTGTTCTGGTTGTTCCCCACTTGTTCAAGTGACGGGGAGAAGAGAGCACATGCCGCTCTGAAGAACAGGGGGCGTCAAGAAGGATCTTGTCGTAACCATCTTTTTCATAAAGACACCATTTTGATGCATCATGACCGGTTACGCTTATACGCGAAGCGGCAGATTCAGGAAGGTGCTCGGCTATAACCTTTTTAAGTCTGGCCCTGCGGGCTGCTGAGCGGTCATTGGATACCAGTTCCCCTGATTCCCCCAACTGACCTGCCATAATCAGGGTTTTGCCCCCCGGGGCGGCGCAAAGATCCAGTATCCTGTCCCCCTCTTTTACATCCAGAGCCATGGCTGCTACTATGGAAGCTTCGTCAAGGTAGTAGGGCTGCAGAAGTCCTTTCTCATAAGCTGTTCGAACCGGTTCTTTCAGCAGAGCCTCTTTTAAGGATTCCCACCTCCCGGGAAAATAAAAACTGTAAAATGAATCAAAACCTATCCGCTCTTTTTTTTTACCCATGAATAACTCTGCGGTTACTTTACTTGAAAAGGAAAGTAAATGTAAAGACTTTTATTGACTTTTATCTCTGTGTTCCGTAGTCTGTAGCAATGAAATATACTGCTGCTGTATTTGATCTTGACGGAACACTTCTTGATACCCTGGAGGATATAGCAGGGGCAGTAAACAGAGCGCTTGCTTCACGGAATTTGCAGGTATATTCGAAAGAAGAATACAAAATGATGATCGGACACGGTTTGAAGCATCTTGTTAAAACGGCAGTGAAAGGAACTTGTCCGGATCTCGAAGAGGATCCCGGATTGTACACACGGGCTATGGAGGAATACCGTAGCTTTCCCTGTGAAAATACATCTTTGTATCCCGGTATTTCACGAGTACTTGATTTTCTGTCAGGCAGGGGGGTGGCAATGAGTATCCTTTCAAACAAGGAGGATGCCCTGGTGCAGATAATAACCAAAAATCTTCTGAAAGATTGGGATTTTACTGTGGTACTTGGAAGACGGGATGATTTCCCGCAAAAACCGGATCCGGCATCCCTGATTGATATTATAAAAGCGATGAATGTTCAAAAAGAAAAAGTGCTGTATATTGGAGACAGCGAAATTGATATAAAAACCGGTAAAAACGCAGGGATAACAAGTGTTGGTGTTTCATGGGGTTATCGGGATCCGTCTCTGCTTTCATCAGAAGGGGCAGACATTGTTGTCGCATCTCCCGAAGATTTAATTGAATTATTTATAGAGGAGGAACTATGAATCTGGTAGAAGAATACCTGGAGTATGAGGAAAATGAATATTTTATAAGGGACCTTAAAAAGGTTGTTGATTCAGGAGATAAAGAAGAACTCCACGATAGATTCTATACCTCACTGGTCTTTGGCACCGGAGGATTGAGGGGAAAGATAGGGGGCGGATATAATCGGATGAATCCCTACATTGTACGGAAGGCAACTCAGGGGCTGAGCAACTACGTTAAACGGTACACGTCAAACGGATCCGCTGTTATTGCTTACGATTCGCGCAACTTTTCAAAGGTGTTTGCAGAAGAAGCCGCCAGGATTTTCTGTTCCAACGGAATAAAAACCTACCTCTTTACGTCTCTAAGGCCGACTCCGGTTCTTTCCTTTGCAGTAAGACAGCTGAAAGCTACTACAGGTGTTGTTGTTACTGCATCACACAATCCGGCTGTATACAACGGATATAAAGTATACTGGGAAGACGGAGGACAGATTGTCCCGCCCCATGACAAGGCTATTATTGACGAGGTTAATGCCGTTTCTGGAAGACTGAATCCTTTAACGCTTGAGGAAGCTGAAAAAAAGGGTCTTTTGGAGTACATTGACTCGGTAGTGGATGAGCCTTTTGTAAAGATGGTCAAAGAATGCAGCATCCGTCCTGAACTAATGAAAGAGAAAGGGAAGGATTTGAAGATAGTATACACCCCTCTGCACGGGGCAGGAAGGGTTATGGTGGAAAGAACGTTGTCGGAGATGGGAATAAAAGTTATTACAGTTCCCGAGCAGCGGGAACCAGACGGGAATTTCCCGACCGTCGAGTTTCCAAACCCCGAGATAGCTTCGGCCATGAAGCTGGGGATTGAGCTTTCCTTAAAGGAATCCGCAGATATGCTCATGGGGACGGATCCCGATTCAGACCGCCTGGGAATCGCAGTTCCGGAAAACGGCACTATGGTTCTGGTGACCGGTAATCAGCTTGGGGTGCTTCTTGCTGACTACATTTTCTCATCCCTTAACACGCTTGGGAAGATGCCGGAAAATGGTGCTTTTGTAAAAACCATTGTAACAACTGATCTTCAAAAGCTTGTAGCTGAGAGCTTCGGGGTAAAAGTATACGACGTCCTGACGGGGTTCAAGTATATTGCTGAAAAGATCAAGGAGTTTGAAAAAACAGGGGAGAAATATATTTTCGGCGGCGAAGAGAGTTACGGATTCCTTGTAACTGACAGGGTGCGGGATAAGGATGCGGTATCTGCTGCCTTTTTAGCAGTGGAGATGGCCCTCTACCACAGAACGAAAGGAAAGAGTGTTCTTGACCGGCTGAAAGAGATTTGGACGGAGTATGGATATTTTGAAGAGCTTTTAATCTCAAGGTATTTTGAAGGGCAGAAAGGTAAGGACATTATGGATTCCCTGATGGACTCATTACGGCAAAACCCTCCTGAACTTTTCGGCGGGATACCGGTGGAAAAGATGATTGATTATAAATCGGGAGAAACAGTAAAAGCAGGCGAAAACAGGATTAGAAACATTGATCTTCCCCCTTCCAACGTTCTTCAGTTTTTTTTGATCGACGGGAGCAAAATAACAGTGAGACCTTCGGGAACGGAACCAAAGATTAAGTTTTACGCATCCTGCCGGGTTCAGCCCGGGGTATCTTTGGAGGAATCGAAACGGGAGGCTTCCGGAAAACTGGAAGCTATCGAAAAAGATATTGATAAACTACTTTAGGTAAAAAAGGGATGCCAATGAAAAAAACTCTTGAAAAATATGAAACGGAAATCAGGGATTTAAAAGAGCTTTTGGAGATCAGTAAAAGTTTAAGTTCCAATCTCGAGTATTACTCTCTGCTTGATTCCCTGATATTTGCCTGTATGGGGCATGCAAGGGTCACAAAGGCAGGGTTATTTATAAAAAACAATCTGGAGAGCAAAATATTCACTCTCTATAGAAACTACGAAGGATTTAATACCGATAAAAATATCCGTTATGAGATACCGGAGGATTCTGAAGTTGTGGAGCTCTTCAAGAAGAATACACGGTGTTATACCATGCCTGAACTGCTGGGTGATATTACCGATATTTCTGCAATAAAACCTTTTACCTTTCTCGAACCTACCCTGATAATACCCATAGTGAACAAAGGAAATATGCAGGGAATGATTGTTTTGGGAGAGAAGATCGAGAATCTTGTCTTTCCGGAAGAGGAGAAGGAATTCCTGCTGAATATTGCCAGTCTCGCTGCAATAGCGATCTACAACGCATTCCTGTATGAAGTATCTACAACAGATTTAATGACAAAACTGAAACTACGGCATGTGCTGTTTCACTCCCTCAAGCAAAATTTTATTTCCAAAGAGAATCTTCCTATTACACTTCTCATGATTGATATTGATAAATTCAAGAATATTAATGATACCTACGGGCATGCTTTTGGAGATAAGGTAATTAAGGAAGTTACCGGAATAATCCGCAGCAGTATTCGTATGAAAGATGTCGGAGCCAGATACGGGGGAGAGGAGTTTACTGTAGTTCTTTACGGCAATCCGCTTTCAGGAGGGGTTAAAATAGCGGAGCGGATAAGAAAAAAAGTTGAAGAATCTCCCTGTGATTATCAGGGAAAAGCTGTCACTGTAACAATCTCTATCGGTATTACTGAATATTCACCCGGGAGAGATAAAGTCCCCTCTGATCTGATAAAAAGAGCGGATAGTGCACTCTACCGGGCAAAAGAGAGCGGGCGTAACCGGGTAATTGCATTACCCGGTTAGCTGGTATGTTGACCAGCTTAATCCTTTATATTGATAAGACTGAGGATTCTGTCACTTTCCTGTATCCCTCTTTCGACCATATCATGTATTATTTCATGGACACTCTGGATTTCTGAAACAATACCGACGCTCTGTCCTGCCATCAGGGATCCATGTTCGATATCGCCGTCTATTACTGCTTTTCTAAGTCCTCCTATCCAGAACTCTTCCAGCTGCATTCCCGCCTCTCTTGCCGTAAGCGCGCCCCTCTGCATCTGGGCAATTAAACCCAGCTGAAGAGTGGTAAAATCCTCAACTCCCTTGTTTGTAATTGACCGTACGGGGATTACCGGTACCCTGGGGTCAAACTGAGCGGTGGGCATGGCATCTTTACTGGCAGCTTTAATAAAAGCCTGTTTAAAGTTGGGATGAGCTATTGACTCTTCGGAAACTGCAAAACGGGTACCGAGCTGAACTCCGGAGGCCCCCATCATGAGATAGTGGATCATTAATAGTCCGGACCCTATCCCGCCGGCAACAAAAACCGGAACTTCAGAAGTGTGAGGAAGGATCTGCTCTGCAAGGACACTGGTCGAAACAGGGCCTATATGTCCTCCAGCTTCATGGCCCTCGATAATAAGAGCATCGACACCCATATCGATAAGCCGCTTGGCTATACCTACAGTCGGAGCGAAACAGAGCATCTTGCTGGATGTCTGTTTTACCTTGTTTATGGCATCTCTGGGGGGAAGTCCTCCGGCAAAAATTATATACGGGAACTCTCTATCCAATACATGGTCAAGGTGGGCTCTGAAATTCGGAGCAATACTGATAAGGTTAACCCCAAAGGGTTTATCAGTCATGTCCGATGTTTTTGTGATCTCATCTTTAAAGAGATCGATGGGCATATTGCCGCCTGCAAGCACTCCAAATCCCCCTTCATTGGAAATGGTGGAGACAAGTTTCGCCTCTGAAATCCAGGACATTGCCCCGCCGAGAATGGGATATTCAACTCCAAGGAATTCTTTTCCCCGTTTAAAAAGTTTATCGAGCAGCTTTTTTGATTTTTCCATTATTACCCTCTCAAATTATTACTGTTTTAACGGTAACAATAATCTGTTTTAATTACAAGTAACCTTCAGAAAAACTCCAGACTGTAGTGGCATTATTGGAGTAAAAAGGAGTTTTCCTGCTAAAATCAGGAAGCCAGTCAGTTCCTGTTGCAAATTCCTGTATAAACCCATTTTCAATCTCCAGCTCTTCCAGCATTGTTATAATTTCATCGTATTCAGTTTTTGTTATATATCTTTCCGGGATCTCTGTTTTATTACCGGGGATAGAGACAGGGGTGTACTGGCTCATTATGGAAAGAAAGATGCCGGGTTTTTTATTACCCGAGAACCACGTGAGAACTTCTCTTGTATTTTCCAGTAATCCGGGCATAACAAGATGCCTGATAATGACTCCCTGCTTCATAAGTCCCTTTTTGTCGAGTATGAGAGGTTTTTCACTCATAACGAAAAGAAGACCTTCCTGTACTGTTTCTGGATATTTATCCGTTTTAAAGAGTTTTCGGGAAAGGGAAGTATTCAGGGTTTTTAGGTCCGGAAGAAAGATGTCAACTACTTCAGAAAGTTTTTTTAAATTTCCCAGGGAATCAAAACCGGAGGAGTTCCACATAAGCGGAACAGGTACTCCCCTAACCTTGAGTTCACCCATCCAGTCAATAAGGGTGGGAGTAAAGTGACTTCCGGTAATAAAGTTAAGATTGACTGCGCCCCTTTCCACTAACTCGGTACAGATCCCTATAAAGGTCTCTTTATCGATTACTTTTCCCATTCCGTCATGACTTATTTGCCAGTTCTGGCAAAAAGGACATTGAAGGGTACACCCTGAGAAAAACAGGGCCCCGCTGCCGGTTTTACCAGTTAAAGGAGGTTCCTCGCCGAAATGAAGCCCTGCCCAGGCCATTGTTACGGAAGAGGCTGCTCCGCAGAAACCGCTTAATCCGGTTTCCCTGTTTATTCCGCAGGATCTTTTGCACAAGATACACTTACTGTATTCTGACATGGTAAATTATTATACTTTCAAGAGGATTTTATTCAAGCATTGACAATAGTTACAGGTACGGAGTAGTGTTGGATCATGTATATTGTAATTCTTGGAGCAGGACATGTCGGGTTTATGCTTGCGCGTCAGCTTATTGCCGAAGGGAAGAGTGTCGCAATCATTGAAAATGATCCTTTCCGGTCTAAAGAAGCTGTTAATTCCCTGGATTGTCTGGTTGTAAACGATTCGGGTACAAATTTAGCTGCTTTAAAAAAGGCAGGAATCCAGAAGGCTTCTGCTTTCGTGAGTGTAACTGGTTCCGATGAACTTAACTTGATCTCATGCGGAATTGTTTCAAATCAATTTCCGGAGGTTTCCACCATCGCAAGGGTAAGAAATCTGGGTTATTCGGAGACTTCTTTAATTAGTAGCAGTATTCTTGGAATCGATCATATTATTAATCCTGATCTGGAGGCTGCAAAGGCGATTGTGCTGGCTCTGAAACACGGCGCACGCAGTGATATAATGCTTTTTGAAAATACAAAGATTCAAATGCGGGATCTCTTTCTGAGCAGAGAGTCCTCCTTTATAGACAAACCTCTGCGGGTTATCAGGGAAGAGTGCCGGATAGAATTTCTTATATCTGTTGTTATTAGAGAAGACTACTATATTATCCCTGAAGGGGATACAGTTCTGAAAGAAAACGACAGAATATATATCCTTGCTGAAGAAGATAGCTTTGATACGATTTTCGAAAAGGAAAAGGTGCTGAACCAGAGGATAGAAAAGATCCTTATTGTTGGAGGAGGAACCGTAGGTGCTCATCTGCTGGATTATATCTTTAATGAAGAGAGCCTTATCCCCGGTTTCCTGGGGGCATTGAAACGGTTTCTCAAGAGAGGGAAAAAGAATATTCACGTTATTGACAAGGATTACGATAGATGTAAATTCCTTGCCGAGCGGTTCCCGAAGGCTCTTGTCAAGTGCCAGGATATAATGGATGAGGGGGTTTTGGATGACAGCGAAACTGCCGGGTCAGATTTAATAATAACCACCACCGGAAATCATGAACTGAATATAATTACCGGCAGTTATGCAAAAACAATAGGTATTCCCAAGGCTATTGCCCTTGTAATAAGAAATAACTACAAACATTTAGCTCACAATCTGAATCTTGACGTTACAATAAGCAGGAACAGTACGGTGGTTAACTCAATCATAAAGGTCCTCAGGAAAGGAAATATAAAAAATGTGTATGACATATCCGAAGGAAAGCTGGAAGTTATTGAGTTCTCACTGTCAGAAAAGTCAGCAGTTATCGGGAAAAGACTCAAGGATATTAAACTTCCCGAGAAAACTCTTGTCCTGTTTATTACGAGAGAGCAGGATACAATAATTCCCTACGGTGCGTTGAAGGTTGAAGTGAATGATCACATTGCACTTATTACCGAGCGGGAATCAATAAAAAAACTTGAGAATATGATAGCCGGATAGTATGAAGATTAAGACAGTATTGTACATTCTTTCGGTGCTCATGATAATTGTTTCTCTTTTTATGCTCCTTTGCGGTTTTATTTCTCTTTTATACGGTGAGAATGCGAGCTTTTTATCATTTTTGGAAGCATCGGGAATCGTCCTTATTATTTCCATCATTATTTTTCTTTTTACAAGGTCCCGCAGGAATCAGCCTATGGGAACACGGGAAGGGTTTCTTGTTGTTACCTTCGGCTGGATTTTTTCATCTCTTTCCGGTGCATTGCCGTTTTATCTATCAGGAGAAATTCCTTCATATACCGATGCCTTTTTCGAAACGATGTCGGGTTTTACCACCACCGGAGCTTCCATTCTTACAGATATTGAAGCTCTCTCCCATGGAATGCTTTTCTGGCGTTCTTTGACACACTGGCTGGGTGGTATGGGTATTGTTGTTTTGACAGTAGCTTTGCTTCCTATTTTCGGTGTAGGCGGATTGAAACTGCTTCGGGCAGAGGCTCCTGGTCCGACAGTGGACAAGATGACTCCGAAGATAAAAGAAACTGCAAAAATTCTGTGGTTCATTTATTTTTCATTTACCATTCTTGAGACAATACTCCTGATTATCGGAGGTATGAGCCTGTTTGATGCGCTAACTCATACATTCGGAACCCTTGCGACTGGAGGGTTTTCCACCAGGAGTGCAAGTGTAGGAGCCTACAGTTCACCATTTATACACGTTGTAATTACCGTATTTATGGTTCTTTCGGGGATGAACTTTAACCTCTATTACAAGCTTATTTCGGGAAGGATAAGGGAGTTCTTTAAAGACACTGAGATGAAGGTGTACCTTGCGGTATTTTCCATAGCAACTGTTCTTATTGCAGTTAATCTCATAAGGGTGTACCATACTTTCTCCACAAGCCTCAGGTATGCCGGATTTCAGGCTGCTTCAATACTTACAACGACGGGTTATGCAACGGCAGATTTTTCTCTCTGGCCTGCTTTTTCCCGTAATATTCTCTTTTTCCTGATGTTTGTTGGAGGAAGCGCAGGGTCTACCGGCGGAGGAATGAAGGTTATTCGATTAACTGCGCTGATGAAAATGGGTATAAACGAAATGAAATATCTGGTAACCCCGAAGGGAGTATTCCCCGTAAGGATTAATGGTCAGGTGGTAAAAAAGGACATACTATACCCGATTGCCGGGTTTGTACTTCTGTATATCACTGTTCTGCTCGCGGTAACAATTACCGTAGCCTCAGGAGGATACGGAATTCTCACTTCGTTTACAACATCCCTTGCTACTCTTGGTAATATAGGTCCCGGATTCGGTAAAATTGGTCCTGCCTTGAACTATTCATTCTATCCGGTTTACATAAAATGGGTTTTAAGTGCTGCAATGATGCTTGGGAGGCTTGAGCTATACACTGTTCTTATTCTGCTGACTCCCCATTTCTGGAGACATTAATTGAATAACAACGAGTGATACCGGTCTATTTCTCCTGCAAGCTGATCTACGGAAACGTACCGGGCCTTTCTAATAGTCTCTTTGCCCTGGATAAACACAAGTATTCCGGGAATGGTGAATATGGAAAACTTCCCTGCTGCTTCAGGTATTTTATCCAGATCTACATATCCCGGTTTTACTTCAGGGAAATCCTTAAGCATCTCCTCTATTTTTGGTATCAAAGCCTTACAGACTCCGCAAGCAGGACGGGAGAGATAAAGCATTCTCATATCCCCGGAATTGATAAAGCTGTCTATTGTGTCAATGGATTCAAGGTCCTGCATTGCAAACTCCTAAAAAATATTCAGTGAAAATACTCTAAAGGATAATAAATGTCAATATTTTGAAGAAAATACTTTACGGCAATCAGAAATTATTATACTGTTAAAAAAAAGTGCGGAGTAAGAGTTAGTGTTTTCTATTCAGGCAGAAGATAGAGAAGAAACCTCAGCAGGGAACGGATTAAGTAAAGAGATAAAACTCACTGAAAACCCGCAGGAATCCCACGGGAGTCTCTTTGACGGAACACTGCAGCGTTTGGTTTTAGAATACGGACTTCTGCACAATAACCATGAAAACACGGGAAATGTGTTTGATCAGGCCTTGGCTTCAAGCAGTGATGCTGTTATCGAACTGCTTCCTTCCGGAGAAATCATTAATGCCAATAAATCGGTAAGCAATACCTTGGGGTACGAATCTGAAGAACTTATCGGCACCAACTTCTTCGATCTTATATTTCCTGAATATCGCAGTGTTTTTCAAACCCGTATTAAGGTCGGGATGGAATCGATTATCTATCAGAAGCTGATCACCGAAAATTTGATTTTATTCAGAGGGAAGACGAAACTTAACCGTATTTTTTCTTTTGAATCTTTCTTTTTCCCCATTTACCGAGAGGGTAAAATGGTATTTCTCTCCATTGTAAGAAGAATAAATCAGGATGGTAACCTGATAAACAGACTCCAGGAAAGTGCAAACAATTATGATGCACTTTCTGAAACAATTTCAGAGGCTATTGTACGTATCAATGAAAATTTCAAGATTATTTTTGCAAATTCTGCCGTAAAGCAGGTATTTGGTTATGAACGGGAAGAATTACTGGGTCAATCATTTAGTATTTTATTCCCTGAATCAATTTTCGAAAGATATAAAGAGGAGTTTACAAAGTACTTCTTTATCGATCAGGAGCACAGGAATGTTTCAGGTCTTAAGAAAAATGTTGAGACCCTCGGTAAAAGTAAAAACAGGGGTGTTTCTCCGATCGAGATTTCCTTTGGAAATTCAAGAAATTTCAAGGGCAGATCAGTAACCTGTATTATACGGGATATTTCACAGAGAAAAACAATTGAAAGAAAGCTAAAACATCTTGCATTCCACGACAAGCTGACCGAGCTGGGCAACAGAGACCTCTTTAACCTGGATTTGGCTTCAGTGTTAAATAGTTTATCGAAAGGGGCAATGAGTGCTCTTTTCTTTTTGGACCTTGACGGTTTTAAACAGGTAAATGACACCTTTGGACATGACTTCGGCGATGAACTTCTGATTCATACTGCCAAAAGAATTCGAAGAAGTTTACGGCAGACAGATTCTATCTACCGCTTCGGAGGAGATGAATTTGTTATACTTATAAACGGCTTGAAAGAGAGAAGCGAAGCTTCAGTAATTGCTCAAAGTGTTTTAAGCGAAATTAAAAGACCCTTTTACCTTGAGAGTATGGGAACGGGAACTGTAGTCTCCATAGGAGTCAGTATCGGTATAGTCCTGATTCCTGATGACGGTACTACTGCAACGGAATTGGTAAAAAATGCGGACCTGGCCATGTATCAGGCCAAGAAAGACGGTAAGGGGCGGTACATATTCTTTCATTCTCATCTCAACTCTTCTGCAAAGGAGCGTTGGGAGATAGAGCAGGGACTAAAAAATGCAATAACCAAAGAGGAATTGAAACTGTATTATCAGCCGATTGTTACTTCTGAGGGTAAAGTTACCGGATTTGAAGCTCTTGCACGATGGTTCCATCCTGAGATTGGAGCGATTCCTCCTGCAAAGTTTATCCCTATTGCTGAGGAGTCGGGGCTTATAAGTATTCTGGGAAACTGGGTAATGGAGCGGGCCTGCAGAGATCTGCAGATCTTTAATACAGAATCATGCAGTAATCTTTACGTTTCTTTCAATCTGTCGGCAAAACAGTTTGAGCAGAAAGATCTCCATGGAAGTATTGAAAAAGTTATAAAGCGGACGGGGATAAATCCCTCAAACTTACGACTGGAGATTACAGAAACCAGTATTGTAAAAACTCCGGACAATGTTGTGCGTGTAATTACCGCTTTAAAAGAGAAGTTTGAAAATATAAAATTTGTTCTTGATGATTTCGGAATCGGATATTCATCGCTGAGTTATCTCTCCAGAATGCCCATAGACAGTTTGAAGATAGATATATCCTTTGTAAGAATGCTTTCCGACCCGGTTAATTACAAGGTCGTCACAGCAATAATGAATTTGGCCGGGAGTTTGAACCTGGATATTGTCGCAGAAGGGATAGAGACGGAAAAGCAGCGGGATTTCTTTAAGGAAAGAGACTGTAACTATCTCCAGGGGTATTTGTTCTCAAAACCTTTTCCAAGGGACGATATACTGGATATGTTAAAATCTGGAGCACTTCGCTGCTGATATCTCGCCAAATTTTTCACGGATGAACGTTTCATCGACAAGATCATTTTCATACTGCTCAACAAGATCTGATAAAAAAGTTTCTTCCATGTTGTAAAGATCTTTATCCAGTTCACCGGACCAGATATATCTGCTCAGCTCATGTGGAGATTCGGAAAATGAGAGAAACCTGGTGGAGAGGATGGTCGATAAATACCATCTGATATCATCGATCTCCAGGTTGTACTCTTTCATTAAATTATGTATCAATTTGTGATCGTTCATAGTTTTCCTGTCTCTTCCTCTCTTGAGCTGATAGAAAAATCTTTCTCATCCTTAGTATTTTCGGAGTTATTTCAACGATTTCGTCATCCTTGATGAACTGAATTGCTCTTTCCAGGGTCATCGGCAGGATGGGTGTTAATGTAACTGCCTCATCCTTCCCTGAAGCACGCATGTTGGAAAGTTTCTTTGTTTTGGTAGGATTGACGTTCAGGTCATTTTCTCTGTTATGTTCGCCGATTATCATACCTTCATATACCTTTTCTCCCGGTTTAATGAACAAAATTCCCCGCGGTTCAAGATTGAACAGCGCATACGGCACAGCTGTTCCTGATCTGTCGGAGATTAAAGAACCTGAAAACCGTCTTGCAAAATCCCCTTTATATTCTTCATAACCGGCGAAGGAGGTGTTCAGAAGTCCCGTTCCCCGGGTATCAGTTAAAAATTCGTCCCTGTATCCTATGAGAGCTCTCGCGGGAGCCTTGAACTCAAGGCGGATCCGTCCTGTCTCACCATTGGTCATGTTTACAAGTTTACCTTTCCTGCGGGAGAGTTTTTCCGTAACAATACCGGAAAATCCATCTGCACAATCAATGTAGACATGTTCCATGGGCTCCATTTTTTTACCGTTTTCGATTTTAAAGATTACCTGGGGTCTTCCCACGGCAAGTTCAAAGCCTTCCCGCCGCATTGTCTCGATAAGGATAGCCATCTGCAGTTCTCCGCGTCCTTTGACAATCCATCCTTCACCGTCCCCGGTATTCTCAAACTGCATTGAAACATTGAGAAGCGTTTCCTTTTTCAGCCTCTCCTCGATCTTGCTGGATTGTACGAATTTCCCGTCCAGGCCCGCGTAGGGGGAAGTATTTCTGTAAAACTTCATAAATACGGTCGGTTCATCCACAGTTATTCTCGGAAGAGCTTTGGGATTGTCTTTTGAACAGATAGTATCTCCAATATGTACCTCTTCGATCCCTGAAAGAACAACGATCTCTCCCGGACCTACTGCACTGACTTCCTTAAGACTCATGCCGGAATAGGCCTGGAGCTTTGAAACCTTGAGTGGAAAGGTATCACCCTTTTTATTGATGCAGACCAGGCTTTCGCCGGAATTGATGTTACCGTTCACCACTTTACCAATGGCAAGCCTTCCAAGATAGTCAGAGTAGCTTAGATCTGAAACAAGCATCTGGAACGGTTCATCTTTCTTGTGCCGGGGGCCTGGAAGTTCCTCGATAATTTTATCAAGAAGGATATGTATGTTTTCTCCCGGAGTATCCAGGGATTCTGTAGCAATTCCATCCCGCCCGATTGCGTAGAGAACGGGGAAGTCAAGCTGGTCATCATTTGCATCAAGATCGATAAGGAGACTGTAAACTTCATCAAGTACTGCCAGAGGTCTGGCATCCTGTCTGTCGATCTTGTTTATAACCACAATGATTTTCAGCCCTCCCTGGAGAGCCTTATCGAGAACAAAACGGGTTTGAGGCAGCGGACCTTCGGATGCATCTACAAGAAGTATGGCTCCATCTGCCATTGAAAGAGCCCGTTCAACCTCTCCGCCGAAATCGGAG